>NZ_DBNGVP010000197.1:0-61427 GCF_057119385.1 Archangium sp.
CTCCATGGCCGAGAGCCACCAGGACCCCGGCCACCAGGCCAACGCCCTCATGGCCCTGGAGACGCAGCACCGCTTCGAGCCGGCCATGCTGGAGCGCCTCACCACGCTGGCCAAGAAGGACACGCTCATCACCGGCGTGGCCATGCACACGGTGCGCTCCATCGGCCGGGTGATGGACACCGACTTCCAGCGCACCGGCCGCTTCGACCCGTACATGGGCAAGCTGCTGGAGGTGGCGCTCGACTCCACCGAGCCCAGCGTGCGCGGCCTCGCCATCGAGATGGGCACCTACCCGGACGCCCGGCTCGACGGCGCGTCGGTCCAGCAGCTGGCGAAGCTCCATCTCGAGGACCCGGACCCCGACGTGCGGGAGATGGCCGCGCTGGTGCTGTCCTCGGGACGCGACACCCAGGCGGTGCTCGAGGCCTTCCGCCAGTCCTTCCCCCAGGAGAAGAACGAGTGCGTGCGCTGGGCCATCGTCCGCTACGCGGTGCGGGCCGCGGGCGCCCGGGCCCTGCCACTGCTGAAGGACTTCGCGCGGCAGGACGCGCGCTTCCAGCAGGACTACGCCGACTTCAAGACGATGTACGAGGCGGGCCAGGTCGACTTCGACCGGGCCTTCATCGGCAAGACCATCCACCACAGCTGCGAGGCCCCGGAGGGGTAGGAGATGAGCACGGGAGCGAGGAAGAAGTGGGTGGGTGTTGGCGCGGGGCTGATCGCCGTGCTGGCGGGACTGATGCTGTGGCGCTCGGGCAGGGAGGACGGGCCCTCCGCTGAGGCGCCGGCCCCCACGGCCTCGGACAGCGCGAGCACGGGTGGCGGGCGGAAGGCTCCGGCGTCGTCGGCCTCGGCCCCCGTGGCGACCCCCCCGCCACAGGACATGCTGCGGGCGGTGCCGTGCGAGCTGGACGCGCTGGTGGAGGAGTACCGCCAGGGCAAGGGCTCACCGGCCTGGCGCCGGTATGTGATGGAGCAGCTGCGCGGCATCCTGGAGAACCTGCCGCCCGAGCAGCTGTGGGCGAAGGTGGAGGCGGAGCAGGATCCGGAGGTGCTGGAGGCGCTGACGTCCCTGTGGGTGATGCGCTTCAACCTGACGGGGGACAGCACGGTGCTGGAGCGGGTGCTGGACAAGGTGGGGCGCGAGTCGGACCCGGGGCGCAAGGCGGTGATGGTGCGGGCGCTGCGGGCCTCGGACGAGCCGGCGAGCGACGTGCTGGCGAAGGCGGAGTCCACGCGGCAGGCGTACCGGCAGTGGGTGAAGGACCCGGCGCCCGAGGTGCGCGAGGCGGTGGTGGGCAACCTGAAGGACGAGGCCGGGCGCAACTTCGGACGCACCCGGGGCGTGGCGGAGCAGGCGGTGGCGCTCGCGTCGGAGGCGGGTGATCCGAAGACGGCGGCGGGGCTGCTGAGCGCCTCCTCCATCGAGGCGGCGCGGACCCCCGCGGTGGACTCCGTGCGGCAGCTGCTCGAGAAGTCCGAGCACCCCGAGGTGCGGGCCGCGGCGGCGAAGACACTGGGCACGGTGGCGGTGGGAGAGGCCGAGCGGACGATGAAGGCGCTGACCGGGCGCTTCGCCACGGAGGGCTCCCGCGAGGTGCGGAGCGCCATCCTGGAGAGCATCGCGCGGCTGGGCCTGTCGGGCGCGGTGCCGGTGCTTCAGAAGCTCAAGGGCGTGGACCCGGCGATGGACGGGGAGCTCGACACCTGGCTCACGCTGCTGGCCTCGCAGCCGCAGACGTGGAACCTGCTGCTGCGCGACAAGCAGGCGCTGGAGCTCGGCCGGGGCCAGAAGGGCTGAGCCCCGCGGGGAGTCCCCGCTCCAGGGGCGCTCCTCCCCTCCCCCACCCGGCGGCTCATCCGGGTGGAGGCGGGGGCGTGGCTGGAGCCGTGCTACTCCGCCAACAGGTAGCTCATGTCCACCCGGGTGGTGCCCGCGGTGCCACGGCCGAGCGGATCCAACACCTGCCACATGGGCTGCGTCGCACCGGGCACCGTGCCCGTCCGGTACACGCCCGGGGTGAAGATCTCCCCGGCGCCCACCGGCCACAGGTGCACCTCGCTCTCGAAGGTCCGCCAGAACTGGGCGGTGAACTTGAACGGGGACGCGTAGGTGGTGGGGATGCAGCTGGTGCCGTTGTAGTGCGTCTTCATCTTGTTGCTGGCGAAATCGGTCAGGTAGTTGAAGACGTTGTAGACGTCGTTCGCCTTGGTGTAGCCCGGGTGGTGGTTGAAGGTGATGCCGTAGATGGACGCCAGGTCCGTCTTGAGCTGCCCGCGCTGCGCGTCCTGGTAGCCATTGGCGTACACGTCATGCGCCACCGCCTCCAGGAACAGCCGCTTCGCCACCGGCGAGCCACCGCGGTTGTTGCTGTAGTGCAGGATCTTGGCGATGGCCAGAGACGCACCGATGTTGTTGGCGCCCGTGCCCCAGCCCGAGTAGCCCAGGTAGTCACACTGGGTGGGCGCGGAGGTGTTGTTCCACGAGCCGTTGTGGGTGCGCGCGTCGATGATGAAGGAGCGCTGCCGGTCCGCCGCCGTGTAGGTGTTGAAGTACGACATGAAGCTGGAGTCGTGGCTGGCCTGGTTGGTCCGGTCCACCGAGCAGCGGAAGCCGCCCGTGGTGCTGTCGCCGTAGTAGAGCCAGTCGTCGATGCCGTAGGTGCCACCGTCGCAGCGGGCGGAGCCGCTGGCGATCTTCGTGCCGATCTGCGGCTCGCGGGTGAGCACGTGCACCTCGAAGGCGGCGGTGCCACGCGTGGTGGTCTCGGTGAGGCCCACCTCGGGGAGCTTCTGGTTGAACAGCACGCGCGTGGTGCGCAGCCCATCATAGCGGTGCTGCATGTTCGGGTTGGAGATGCGCACGTACACGGGGTACTGCACGCCCAGGGCGCGCGCGAAGGCCACCGGCATCAGCTCGTCACCTCCGAAGGAGATGGGCTGCGGGGTCAGGCCCGCGGCGGTGAGGATGCGATCATAGCGCTGCTGCAGCTCCGTCTTGATGGACTGGATGAGGCTGTTGTTGTCCGTGGTGTCACCCAGCGAGTAGAGGACGCCCTCCACCTGGATGCCCATGGCATTGAGCAGGGACAGCGTGGTGCGCAGCTTGAAGAGCTCGCGCTCGTGGCGCAGGAGGACGGCGCGGTACTTCGGATCCGAGGTGGTGGAGATGCCACCCAGGCCCATGAAGGAGCCCACCACGTAGGCCTTCCGCTTCTTCTGGATGTAGGGGAGGTAGGCGTCCGGCGTCTGCGCCACGCGATCCGGGTGCAGGAAGGCGTAGGTGGTGCGCACGGAGGACGGCAGCATCAGGTACAGGGTGCGCACCAGGGAGTCCGTCTGCCGGCGGCCGGAGAGCACGAAGGGCGGCATCGGATTCTCCGAGCGCTGGAAGTCCGCCAGGGCCGAGCCGGTGAGCGAGTAGAGGCCCGAGCTCACGATGTCGTTGTTCTCGTAGGGGACGCCGTACACCTCCGGGTTGCTCTTCATCAGGGCCACCACCTCGGCCTGCGTCTGCGAGGTCAGCCCCGCGGTGTCGATGATCCGCAGCAGCTGGTCCGTGGGCCAGTTGTTGGTGGCGCAGTTGGTGTAGCCCAACTGCTGGCAGCGCGTCCGGTAGAGCGTGGGGAAGGGCCCCACGGCGGTGGTGGTGCCGTTGAGCACGCAGTACTTCGTCTTGATGTCGAACGTGGAGCCCGTGGCGCACGAGTAGGTGCCGCCCTCGGGGCCCAGGTAGCGCGAGTCGCTGTACTGGATGTAGGTGCCGGAGGAGCCGTTCCAGTCGAAGAAGTACGTGCGGCCCGAGGTGATGGTCACCGTGCGCGTGGTGCTGTTGTAGTTCACCTGGGCGCCGGCCGCGTCCGCGATGAAAGCCGCGGGCACCAGCGTCTTGTTGTACTCCTGGGCGATGAAGGCCGCGGCACTCATCGAGATGGTGCCCGCATCCAGCCCGTAGATGGTCTTGTACGCGGTGCGGGTGCCCAGGCAGGTGATGACCTTCAGGTCATCCTTCGTCCCGGTCAGCTTGTAGGCCGGTGAGGGCTCGAACGTGATGGCCAGCCCGAGCGCGTTGTAGAGCGCCGCCATCTCCACGAAGACACGGCCGTTGATCATGAACGGCGCCACGCTCTGGTAGGTCAGCGGCTGCCCATTCACCAGCACCGTGACGGGATCCTGCGGGAAGTAGCCACTGATGGGCCGCACCGTCGACTCATCCACCCCAGCGGGACATTGGGCGTGGGACGTGGAGCTGGCCAGCGCCGTGGTCAGCGCCAGCGCCAGCCCCACAAAACCATACAGATTCCTCATTTCACGAAATCTCCAGGAAAATTTGAAAATGGACGTACCCGGGGATTCCTATGAACCAAGACTATAAATCGCAAGTGACAAGTTCATACGCCGGGAGAACCGCCGCCGCGGCTGGAGATTGACGATGGATTGACGATGGACTGACGATGGATTGACGATGGGCCTTGAGCGGTGCGCCGCGTGGCCAGGAAGCAGGCATCACTGCCGACGGCTACTTCCAGTGGAGGCGGCGGGAATCGAACCCGCCGCCTGGATGGAACGTGTGCAGGTCCACGGCTGTCATTGAAGAAGCGAGGAAGGCAGCAGCCGCACCTCGCCCCGGTAGGGCTCTCGCGGTGGGTAGAGCAGCGTCTCGCGCAACGCGCCCTCCTCGTGGCGCAGCTCGACCAGCGGGTGGCGCACCGGCTCCAGGCTCTGGTCCGGGTGCAGCAGGGCCCCTCCCCCGGCGGGAATGCCAATCCCTCGCACTCCCGGGCCGGCCTCCCGCACGGCGCGCTTCAACTCCGCCCACTCTGGCTGCTCGTGCGCCCCCACGATGAACGGGGCCAGTCCGAGCACCGGGAACAGCGCCGACGCACCGGGCCCGGACTCACTCCACGCCCGCTCTCCGAGCTGCATCGCTCCCGCGGAGATGCCCATGAGCACCGCGCCGTCCAGGTAGCGCTGCCGGAGCACGGGCTCCAGGCCGTTCTCACGGAAGCTCTCCCACCCCAACAGTGGATCTCCCCCCGCCAGCAGGATGACGTGCGCTCCCGCGAGCCACTCGCGGTCCTCGTCCGTGGGCCTCGAGGGAATCATCCGGCAGTGGGTGATGCCCGCCAGCTCCATCGCCGCGGTGAAGAGCTCGAAGAAGGCGGGCACGTCTCCGTTCGACGCGCCCAGGTAGGCCGCCTGGATGGGCGGCACCGCGAGGTCCGCCCCCGTCAGCACGCGCAGGCAGTCCAGGAACGGCTTGTCCCCCACGCGCCAGAACAGCAGCGAGCTGTCCGCGAGCAGGAACAGCGGCTTGAGCGGTGTCTTCATTCGGAGCTCTTCGCGGGTTGCAGGACGAAGATGCTGTCGAGCCGGATCTCCCCCCGCTTGCGCGGCGTGTCCACCTGGTAGTCGAAGTCGAAGACCTCCACCACCCGAAGGCCCGCCCGGCGGAACAGGCGCCTCGCCTGCGCCAGGTCGTACGTGCGGAAGTACCAGTGCGTCTCGATGAGCAGGTCCTTCCCCGGCCCCGTTATCCGCAGCCGGTTGCGCATCTCCGAGCGTCTCTGGCGGCGCTCCGGCAGCCCCTCATGGGTGTTGCACACCACCGTGTCCTTCCCCAGCCGCTCCACCCAGCGCTCATGCTCCGGCTTGCGCCGGGCGTAGTGCGTGAGGTGGAAGCCGAGCACGTACAGGCCCTCGGGCTTCAGCAGCCGCCGCGTCCCCTCCAGGTGCGCCAGCGCCGCCGCCTCGCTGTCGAGGTAGCGGAACGTGGACACCAGGTTGAACGCCAGGTCCACCTGCCCTTCCAGCTCCGGCCGGTGGAATGTCTCCATGCGCGAGGTGTGGAGGCGCACCCGCCGGCGCTGCGCCGGAGTCAGGCGCTGGCGCGCGTGGGCCAGCATCTTCTCGGAGATGTCGTAGCCCACCACCTGGCAGCCCCGGCGCGCGGCCTCGGCCACCAGCCGCCCCGCTCCGCACGCGGGCTCCAGCAGCCGCTTGCCGCCCGTGCCGTAGCGGCGGCCCACCTCCAGCAGGAAGTCCATCTCCCGCTCGGTGTCCGTGCCGAAGATGGCTTCGTAATACTCGGGATGATCGTACCAGTCGGAGAGTCGTTCCATGGGCGCGGTGCCGCGCTGGCGGCGGCGCGCATCCTCGGCGCATCGGGCCGAAAAGCAAGCATGGCCGCGCGCCATGCGGCCAACCTCCGGCGTCCACCGCATGGACGGCCCACAACGGCCTCATGGCGCATGTTCCATGAAGGCACTGGTGTCGCGGACCCTCGGGTCCGCTCGCAGGGAGACAGCCATGATGGCCCAACCCATCCGCCGCATCCTCGTGGCCACCGACTTCTCGGAATATTCGCGGCGCGCCATGCAGTACGCCCTCTCGCTCGCAGAACGGATGGGCGCCTCCATCGATCTGCTTCACGTCTGGGAGCCCCCCCCGCACCTGGAATCGGAGAGCCTGGTGATGATTCCCGGGGACCCGGGATCGCAATTGGAATCGACGGGCCTCGCCCATGCCGGCCGGCTGCTGCACGCCTGGTCCGAGCAGTACCACTCCAGCTCCGTGCCCCTGCGGGTCCACCTGGAGCGGGGGCCCGCCGCCGACACCATCCTCCGGATCGCGAACACTGGCTATGACCTGGTGGTGATGGGCACCCATGGGCGCACCGGGCTCGCCCGGCTCTTCATGGGCAGTGTGGCGCAGAAGGTCGTGGCCCGGGCCACCTGCCCCGTGCTGACGGTGCACGGCATGGAAGAGGAGCAGGAGGCCCTGCCAGTGGGGTGAGCCGTCTCAGTGCCGCTCGTCCTTGTCCAGCAGGCGGCCCGCGAGCCGGATGAGATCCGTCTCGGTGATGATGCCCACCAGCCGGTCCCCGTCCTCCACCACCGGCACGCAGCCGAACTTGCGGTCGAGCAGCTTGTGGATCGCCTCGCGCACCGAGCTCCGGGGCCGCAGCGTCTCCGGCGCGCGCGTCATGATGTCCCGCACCTGCACCGGGGGCGAGCCCGGGCTGCGCTCGTGACGTGCCAGGGCTCGAATCAGGTCCCGATGGCTCACCAGCCCGACGAGCTTCCCGTCCTTCACCACGGGCAGATGGCGGATGTCGTGTTCTGCCAGCAGGTCATCTCCCCGGACGACGTCATCGTCCTCCTTCAGGGTGACCAGCTGCCGGGCCATCAGTTCATCAACGGTGAGCATGGGGGTCCTCGCGGTCGCTCCAGGTCCACGACTCAGGGTGCGACCTCGGAAGGTCCCTTGCAGCCCGGGAACCCGCGGCCGGGCCGGGGCCACGTCCACCGGCTGTCCACCGGGCGGCCAGCCGTTCCGCCCCATGCCCGGGCGGGGCTCAGTGGCCGGGGTGCCCGGTCACCTGCGCGAGCGCCAGCATCAACAGCAGGCCCGCCGCCAGCGCCACCAGGTTGCGCCCCCGGTTGTCCTTGCCGTGCCGGTTCACGTGCGGCAGCAGGTCCGACACCGCCACGTAGAGGAACGTGCCCGCCGAGAAGGCCAGCGCCCTCGGGGCCAGGGACTCGAAGCGCAGCACCGCGTCGAAGGCGAAGTACAGCACCGCCCCCACCGGCACCATCAGCCCGTACAGCACCGCGTAGACCAGGATGCGTCCCGAGCTCTTCCCCTCGGTCTTGAGGATGGACGCCAACGAGAGCGACGACGGAATCTTGTGCGAGGTGATGGCCAGCAGCGCCATCAACCCCACGCCTTCCTTCACCGCCGAGCCCAGCGCCACGCCGTCGAACAGCGTGTGCGCCGACAGCCCCAGGAACGCCGTCAGTCCCAGCGTGTTCCCGTGCATGTGCTCCTCGCACTCCGGCGGCTCCTCGCACGCGTGCGTCAGCACGTACCGCTCGAGCACCATCAGGAACACGAAGCCCGCGGGCACCAGCGCGAAGGCCCAGAAGCCTCCGCCGTGGTACGCCTCCGGCAGCATGTGGAAGAAGGCCGCCCCGAACATCACCCCCGCCGCGAACGCCAGGAACGTCACCAGCCGCGTCGGCTTCCGGGTGAACACCACCGCCAGCGCGCCCACGATGGCGCCCAGCAGGATGATCAGCGAATAGGTGGAGAGGGCTACCGCGAGAGACATGGGGGGCCCGACACCTAGCACAGATTGGTGTCGTGGGTAGGAGGGGGCATACACTGCGTTGAATCCAGGAGACGAGCCCCCCTCACCCGGCCCTCTCCCCAAGCGCGACAGGGAGGGGAGGCGCTTGCAGGGCCTCCTCGAAGGCCTTGCGGTCCAGCCCCCCTTCCCAGTTGGACACCACGACGGTGGCCACGGCGTTGCCGATGAAGTTGGTCAACGCGCGGCACTCGGACATGAAGCGATCGATGCCGAGGATGAGCGCCATGCCGGCGATGGGCACCGAGGGCACCACCGACAGGGTGGCCGCGAGGGTGATGAAGCCCGCGCCCGTCACGCCCGCCGCGCCCTTGGAGCTCACCATGGCCACCAGCAGCAACAGCACCTGCTGGCCGAGGCTCAACTCGGTGTTGGTCGCCTGGGCGATGAAGAGCGCCGCCAGCGTCATGTAGATGTTGGTGCCATCGAGGTTGAAGGAGTAGCCGGTGGGCACCACCAGGCCGACGATCTGCTTGGGGCAGCCCGCCCGCTCCATCTTCTCCAGCAGGCTGGGCAGCGCGGCCTCGGACGAGCTGGTGCCGAGCACGAGCAGCAGCTCCGCCCGGAGGTAGCGGATGAGCCGCAAGACGGAGAAGCCGTTGTAGCGGGCCACCAGCCCCAGCACCCCGAGCACGAAGACGACCGACGTCAGGTAGAAGGTGAGCACGAGCGCCGCCAGGTTCACCACCGAGCCGATGCCGTACTTGCCGATGGTGAAGGCGAACGCGCCGAAGGCCCCGATGGGCGCGGCCTTCATGAGGATGCCCACCAGCCGGAAGAAGGCGTGGCTCAGCGACTCGAGCAGCTGCAGCGTGGGCCGGGCCTTCTCTCCAATCATCGCCAGGGCGATGCCGAAGAGCACGGAGACGAACAGCACCTGGAGGATGTCGCCCTCGGAGAAGGCGCTCACCACCGTGTTGGGGATGATGTTGAGCAGGAACTTCACCAGCGACTGCTCATGCGCCTTGGCGGCGTAGTTGCTCACCTCGCCCGCGGAGGTGAGGGTGCTCGGGTCGATGTTCATCCCCTGCCCCGGCCGCACCACGTTGGCGATGACCATGCCCACCACGAGGGCCAATGTCGAGAAGGTGAGGAAGTAGGCGAAGGCCTTCGCGGCCACGCGGCCCACCTTGTTCAGGTCCGAGGAGCCCGCGATGCCCGTCACCACCGTGAGGAAGATGACGGGGGCGATGACCATCTTCACCAGCTTGATGAAGCCGTCCCCCAGGGGCTTCAGCGACGCGCCGAAGCCCGGGGAGAAGTGGCCGAGCAGCGCGCCCAGGGCGATCGCCACGAGCACCTGGACGTAGAGGTGCCGGTGGAGTCCGCGGGGCGCGGGCGTGGCCCGCAGGTCCTGTACGGCCATGGAGGGAGGTTCCTTGGGAAGTGGGGGGCTGGAGCGTATCTCGCGGCGGGGAGCGGTCAATCGTAGCGGCGGAGCACGAGGATGCGCACGCGGCCAGGCTGGACCTCGACCTCCCGCTCGGTGCGCAGGCCCTCGGCCTCCACCGTCACGGTGTGCCGCCCCGCTGGCAACCGGAAGCGCGCCAGCTGGAACTCCGCCGGCAGCGACATCCACGAGCGCAGGTCCGGCTGGTTCATCGTGTTCAGCAGCAGGAACGTCAGCGCCCCCACTTCCTTGCTCTTCGTCAGCGCGCCCGCCCCCGCCGCCACACCCGCCTTGGCCACGGCCCCGGCCACCTGCCTGGCGAGCATCCGGCCGATGCGCTCGTTCAGGTGCACCTTCGCCACGTCCGCCAGCGACGTCACCGTCACCGCCCGCTGGCCGCGCTCCCCCACCCAGACCCGCGCCAGGCCCGGGCGGCCCCGGTCCCGGAACACCGGCACCTGGATGAGATCGTGCGTCTCCAGCCTCCGGTCCACGGGCTCCTTCTCCGGCGCCAGCCCCGCCTCCACCACCACCAGCACCTGCCCCTCGCCCGGGCCCAGCGGCTCGTGCGCCACGTCCGGGAAGCGCTTGCGCAGCCGCTCGTACTCGTCCAGCCGCCCCGTCTTCTTCGCCAGCCTCAACAGCGGCTCCGCCAGCGGCCCCAGCCCCGGCTCCAGCTCGAGCGCCTTCGCGTAGTCGATGTACGCCGAGTCCCACTCCCGCTGGTCCTCGTACAGCACGCCGCCGAGGTAGCGCGCGATGGCGAGCTGCTCGTACGGCTTCTTCTCCTCGGTGATCATCTTCCGCAGCCGCTCGTTCACCCGGCGGACCTCGACGAGGGCTTCCTCGTCCTGGCCCAGCTGCGCGTAGTTGAGCGCCTGCAGCACGGAGATCATCAACCGCTCGAAGTCCTCGCCCCGGTAGGCGCGCTCCCGCTCGTTGGTGAGGAGCGTCCCGGCCTCCTCGCTCACCGAGACGACGTCCAGCTCCGAGGCCAGCCGATCCGCCTCCGCCAGCACCTGGATGCTGTCGCGCCACCGCCCCGCGGCATGCAGCACCATGCCCCGGTCCAGCAGCACCAGCAGCGCGTCCTTGCCCGTGCCGTGCTTCGCCACCGCGTCCAGCTCGGTCAGCGCGAGCTCGTACGACTCGCGCTCGTACGCGGTGCGCAGGTTGCGCGTGCGCGCGACGTAGTCCCCCGCGCAGCCGGACAGCAGCACCAGGCCCGCCAGCACGAGCACGGTACTTCCCAGCCCCCTGTGACGGCGCGAGTCGCTCATGGCCGGCTACCAGGAGATGGGCTTCCGCTCGAACTTCTTGCGGATCTCCTTCTCGTCTGTCCACTCCACGATGCCCGTGCGCACGTTGTTCAGCTTCACGGTCATCTTGTAATAGACGAGCTTGTCGTTGCCGACCTGCTGGACGATGGAGGCGAGCTCTCCGGTGAGCAGGTAGTCCGCGCTGGCCTGCTCGCCCGGGCCCTTGGCCGAGTCGGGGCGCACGTAGCCGGACTGCTGGTACTCGTACTCCTCGGCCAGGTCCTCGCGCGCCGCCTTGTCGAGCAGGGCGAACCGGCCCGTCTGCGCCAGCCCCGTCTGGATCTTGTCCCCCAGCGAGACCATGTCGATGTGCTCGGACGTCTTGTTCTTCAGCCGGCCCACCAGCACCACGGGCAGCTGCGGCCCGGGGGGCTGGGAGAAGCGCGGCGAGGCGGCCAGCGAGTTCACCATCTTCTTGGCGATGAGCTGCAGGTCGTTCTCGTTGAACTGATCCGACAGCATCTCGATGGTGTTCGGGTCCTCGTAGGTGCCGCGGGTGAAGGCGCGAGGCCCTCCGCAGGCGGTGGCGAGGAGCCCGGCGAGCGAGGCGGAGACGATGAGACGGGTCTTCATGGCGAGCACTCCTAGTTCCATTCGCATTCGAAGCGGCTGCCCTGGAAGTTCCACTTGTAGGTCAGCACCGCGTCGCGCTTGTACCCGGCCGTCAGCCGGCAGAGGCTCTGCAGGGACGAGCGCGGGTAGTCGAAGGTGTAGAGCTGGGCCTTGGCCCGCTCGGCGCCGGTGAGCTGCGAGGGGTGGGTGAGCGTCGGGCTGGCGCTGGCCACCACCATCACCCGGTGCGGGCCGTACGTCTTGAGCGGCACCTGCCCGGCCAGCTGGATGCGGCGCACCGTGCGGGCGCGCAGGATGTCGCTGCGGTCCACCATCGTCTCGTGCTGGTTCTGGCGCGCGAGCAGCTCCGGGAGGTTGGCCGTGAAGACGCGCGTCACCTCCCCGTCCTCCACGAAGAAGTAGAGGAAGCCCTCGCGCGCCGTGCGGCTCTCGCCGGTGAAGTCCAGCGTCACCAGCAAGTCCAGCGCCCGGTTGGGCCGCAGCGCGTGGGTGGACACCGCGTCCAGCACGCCCTTGGGCACGCCGGCTTCCTTGAGGCGGATGAGCCCGTCCGCGCTCGCGTCGCAGGCGCAGCGGCGCTGTTCGATCATCTTCACCAGCTGGGCCTCGTCGAAGCCCGCCTTCGCCAGCTTCGCCACCTCTTCATCGGTGAGCGGGAGCTGGTCCGTGCGTTCGTAGATGCGCGGCAGCTGGTTGGGGTCCCACTGGATGATGTTGTACGTCTGCGTCTGGCCCGGGAAGGGAAGCACGGGCACGGGTTGCCGCACCTGTCCGGTGGCGAGCGCGATCACTGCGGCGAGAGCGTGGGCGAGCATGGCGTCAGAACCTGTACCCGACGTTCATGAACAACCGGTTCATGATGCCGCGAAAGTCCCCGGAGCCGACAATGGGAACGTCCAGCGCATAACCCAGGCCGAGCACCAGCCGCTCGTTGGCCGCGAACAGGTCCACGCCCACCTGGGGCGACAGCCCGAAGCGCAGGCCCGTGTCGGGGATGAAGAAGCCGCCGGCCTTGAGGCCCACGTTCAAGCTCACCGGGAAGCCGTAGGTGCGGAAGCGCGGGCCCGCCAGCACGCTCCACTGGCCGTTCTGCAGCACGTAGGCACCGCTCAGGTCGAACTGGTACCACTCCGCGCCCCAGAGCGAGGCGGTACCGCCGAAGAACAGCGGCACGCTTCCCCGGCGCACCGTGGTCGCATCGGCGGCGAACGCCGCGCCCCAGTTGAACTCGAGAGAGAACCGGCTGTCCGAGGACCGGGAGTACCCTCCCTTGCCGTACTCGGAGCCCTCCGGTCCATCGGTGCGGCCCCGCTGCTGGGCCCGCGCCGGCAAGGGCGCCATCATCACCGCGGCCGCCAACGAGGCGGCTCCCCACAACCAGGCAAGACGCTTCATCACAGGCTCCACCCTCTGGTGCACCCGGCCAGGTCTGGCAACCCCGGGTGCGTCAACCACTCCCCCAGACGCGCGGGGGGCGGAGCCTATTCACGCCTCGGGCTGGCGGAGCCGGCGCTCTGTCCGCTGTCCTACGCCCGGGGCGTGGTGGGAGGAGCCGGTGGAGCCTGCTCGCCCGCCGGGGCGGGGGCGGGCTGCGGGGCCGCCGGACGGGACTCGGTGCGCGTGGTGGGCAGCCACTCGGGCCGCGCGCGCAGGTACGCCATCAGCTTCTCGCGCACCAGCGCCCTCAAGTCGAAGAGGTTGGACGGGTGGGCGCTCAACAGCACGCGCACCTGCAGCGTCCGGTCCAGCACGTCCTCCACCACCACGGTGGCCACCTTCCCGTCCCACAGCGCCTTGCCATCGGTGTCCAGGATGCGCCGCAGCTCCGCGCGCAGCGCGTCCATGTCCGTCGAGAAGTCCGCCAGCAGCTTCACCGGGCCCAGCATGCTCTGCCCGCCCTTGCTCCAGTTCTGGAAGGGCTTGTCGAGGAAGTGCGGAATGGGGATGACCAGCCGCCGCTCGTCCCACACCTTCACCACCACGTACGTGAGGGTGATCTCCTCCACCGTGCCGAACTCGTTCTCCACCACCACCTGGTCTCCAATCCGGATGGGCTGGGTGATGGACAGCTGGATGCCGGCCAGCAGCGAGGAGATGGACTTCTGCGCGGCCAGACCGATGACGAGGCCCGCGATACCGGCCGAGGCCAGCAGCGACACGCCCACGTTGCGCACCGTCTCGAACTGCATGAGCAGCAGCGCCGCCGCGATGAGGTAGGTGGCCGCCTCGAACACGGAGCGCAGCACCGCCAGCTGGGTGTGCAGCCCGCGCGCTCGCGAGGCGTCCTTGCCCTCCTTCGTCACCGACTGCTGGACGAACTGCGCCGTCACCCGGAGGAAGCGCAGGATGAACCACGCCACCGACACGATGAGCAGCGTGGTGAAGAGGTGCGATGCCAGGAACCGGGCCGTGGGCGGCAACAGCAGCAGCGTCGCCCCCAGGGCCCCGAGCAGCGCGAAGTACAGCAGCCGCATGGGCCCCTTGCACGCGGGCACCAGCGCATCGTCCCAGCCGTTGCGCGTCCACTTCGCCAGCTGCCCCAGCACCTTCAGGGAGAGCTTCTCCAGCACCACGCACAGCAGCCCCGCCCCCAGCACCGTCAGCACCAGGCCCAACCACTGCCACAGCTCCATCCCCAGCACCGGCTTCTCGAAGAACCACGGCGGCAGCACCTCGCCCAGCGTGGACGGCCCGTACGCCTCGTAGAGCGGATCAATCGCCCGCACCGTCGCCTCGCTGAACACCCACACCCGCCCACCCGCGGCGGGGACGTGGGCCAGGCGGATGGGGTAGGAGGCCTCGCCCACGGTGAGGACGGCGATCTGGTCGAAGCGGGTGCCCTCCGCGTCCCCCTGGGGCTCCTTGCTCAGGGTGGTCAGGGCGGTGGGCAGCTTGTGGTCCAGGACGAACTTGAGCCGCCGGGCCAGCACGGCGCCCCGGGCCTTCTGCTCGGCGGGGGGGATGAAGTCCAGGTCCAGGTAGTGCGCGGCCAGCTCGTAGTCCCCCCGGTGCACGGCGGCGGAGAAGCCCTGGGCGGCGGCATAGGGCGTCTGCCGGTCCAGCAAGGGGGGCTCCCCGAGGCCCGCGTTGAGGGCCCAGGCCCTCGGCAGCAGGAGGACGGACAGCACCAGGCACAGTCCAGTCAGAGCGCGACGCATGGCCGCCTTAGTGCCCACCCCCGTCCCGCCGGGCAACACCAATGTGCCGCCGGGCCGCTCGTCCTCCAGGGTAGCTGACGACTCGTGCCCCGGTGGATTCCACCCCCACGAGAAAGCCTTGGAGTCATCGGAGCCCTGGGCTAGAAAAGGCCGCCCAGGAAGAGGTTGCCGTGCAAGAGAAGCGAAAGATCCTCCTCATCGACGACAGCGAGATCACCCTCGCCATGGAGAAGGCCGTGCTGGAAGCGCGCGGCTACGAGGTCATCGCCACGTCGACGTTGATGGAGTTCGAGAAGACCCTGCAGACGTGGAAGCCGGACCTCATCCTCACGGACATCCACATGCCCGAGGCCAAGGGCACGGACATCTGCCGGACGCTGAAGAACGAGTACGGCACCCAGGACATCCCCATCATCCTCTTCTCCAGCCTCCCGGATGACGAGCTGAGCAAGCTGGCCGAGCAGGTCGGCGCCGACGGCAGCCTGTCCAAGGTGAACGGACTGGAGAAGATGGGTGAGAAGATCGACGAGCTGGTACAGAGCATCATCTGGTGAAGCGGTGAAGCGGCTCGTCACCGGACTGGCCCTGCTGGCGGCGCTCTCAGGGTGCTCGCGCAGCAAGGAGTCCCGTCCCGCCGAGCCACCGGCCGCCTCGCAGGGAAACACCGCCGCCCGGGAGGACGCGCCGGGAGCCATCCTCTTCGTGTCCGCGGACGTGCGCGGCTACCTGGGCCCTTGCGGCTGCAGCGAGAACATGCGCGGAGGCATCGCGCGCGCGGCGGCGCAGGTGAAGGAGGCGCGCAAGGGCGCCCTGCCCGTCCTCTACGTGGACGGCGGTGACAGCCTCTTCGGAGAGAAGGAGCTGAAGCCGGAGCAGGTGCCGCAGGAGGAGCGCAAGGCGCGGGCGCTCGCCGAGGCCATGAAGGACATGGGCCTCGTGGTGCGCGCGGCGGGTGAGCTGGACGACACGCGCGGCGCCGCCTTCCGCCAGGGGCTGGGACTGCCCGAGCTGGAGCCCGGCGGCGTGAAGGTGCTGGCCGCCGGGGCGCGCAAGGTGGGCGTGGTGGGTGCGGCGGACGCGGCGGGGCTGAAGCAGGCCGCGGCCAGGGCCCGTGCCGGGGGCGCCCAGTTCGTGCTGGGCCTCTTCCACGGCACCATGCAGCAGGCCCAGCAGGCCGCGGCCACGCCGGAGCTGGGAGTGGACCTGGTGGTGGCCACGCACACCGACTCCGAGTTCGACGGCGAGGAGAACAAGCCCGCGCGGGACGTGCCCGTCGTCGCGCTGCAGAGCAAGGGCCGCTCGCTGCTGCGCGTGGACCTGGCCTACGGCGCGAAGCCGGGCCCCTTCACCCTCCAGAAGACGGCGGCGGACACCGAGCGCGAGGCCTCCTCCCTCGAGCGGCGTCTGGCGCTCATGGACAAGGAGATCAACCTCCCGGGCCTCTCCCCGGAGCGCAAGCAGCTGCTGCAGCAGAAGGTGCAGGAGCTGGTGGCGCGCCGGCAGGCCCTGCTCACCGCGCCAGTGGCGGCGGCCGGCGAGGGCGACAGCTTCTCGGTGCGCTTCGTCCCCCTGGAGTCCACCCTCCCCTCGGATCCCCAGGCCCTGAAGGTGGTGACGGCCTACGACGCGGACGTGGGGAAGATGAACCTCGAGTGGGCCAGGGCACACGGCCAGGACTGCCCGGCTCCGGAGAAGGGCCAGGCCGCCTTCGTGGGCAACGCCTCGTGCGCCGAGTGCCACGCGGAGTCCTTCCCGCTGTGGGAGTCCTCCAAGCACAGCCACGCCTGGAAGTCGCTGGAGGACGCGGGCAAGCAGTTCCACCTCAACTGCACCGGCTGCCACGTCACCGGCTGGGAGAAGCCCGGCGGGGTGTGCCGCCTGGACAAGGTGGCCGGCCGCGAGAACGTGGGCTGCGAGAGCTGCCACGGCCCGGGCTCGCTCCATGCCGAGGACCCGTCCGACGCCAACATCATCGCCCGCCCGGGGCAGGACGTGTGCGTCACCTGTCACAACCGGGAGAACTCTCCCTACTTCGACTTCGCCACCTACGTGCCGAAGATCCTCGGTCCCGGCCACGGCCAGCCACCGGCAGTGAAACCGAAACCTTGAAACACATCCAGGCGGTGTGTTTCTTCCCGTTGGCACCATCCAAGGGGAAGATGGCCCGCCCGGATGCTTGTTTGAGTGAAGCGAAAAGCATCGAACACTCGAGTCCCCCATCAACCCGGCCCCTCCAGCAGCCGGCTCCCAGGTGACCATGCCGCCCTTCAGCCTGATCTTCCTGGTCCTCTCGTCCGTCCCGCCCGCCAAGGAGGCGGTGCCGATGCCTCCGCCGCCCCCCGGGATGCGGGTGCTCGGCGCGCAGGACAAGCAGTTGCTGGCGGGGGCCGCCACGGCCCGGGCCCAGGAGCCCGAGGCGGAAGTCCCTGTCCAGTCCGCCGACGAGGTGCTGGAGGACCTGCGCAACGAGTCCACCGAGGCCGCCGACGGCGAGGAGCCCACGGAGGAGTCCACCGAGCTCGAGGAGATGCGGGCGCTGGAGGGCGCCACGCTGGACCCGGGTGCCCGGCCCAACGCCGAGGTGCTCCAGTCGCTGCGCCGGCTGGGCCTGGCCAACCCGCTGCGCCAGCGCATGCTGGACGCGTTGGAGGAGCCCACCTTCCGCGAGGACGAGGAGCTGGGCGAGCTGCCCCTCATCACCGACCTGTCCAGCTTCGACGTGGCGCGGGTGCAGCCCAAGTACGACATCCCGGTGGAGATGCAGCCGCTGGTGGCCCAGTACATCCAGTTCTTCCAGGGCCCGGGCCGCAAGTGGTTCCGCAAGTGGGTGAGCCGCTCCACGCGCTACCTGCCGGTGATGCAGCCCATCCTCGAGGCCCAGGGGCTGCCGCGCGACACGGTGTACCTGGCGATGATCGAGAGCGGCTTCTCCCCCACCGCCTACTCGTGGGCGCACGCCTCGGGCCCCTGGCAGTTCATCTCCAGCACCGGCCGCCAGTACGGGCTGCACCAGGACTTCTGGGTGGACGAGCGCAGGGATCCCATCAAGGCCACCTACGCGGCCGCGCGCTACCTGAAGGACCTCTACAAGGAGCTGGGCCACTGGTACCTGGCGTGGGCCGGCTACAACACCGGCAGCGGCCGGGTGCGCCGGCTGGTGGAGCGCCACGGGACGGATGACTTCTGGGTCATCTCCGCCGAGAAGGGGCTGGCCACGGAGACGAAGCACTACGTGCCCAAGCTCATCGCCGCGGCGCTCATCGCCAAGCACCCGGCGGCCTTCGGCTTCTCCGAGGACGAGTTCGTCTACGAGCAGGCGCTCCGCTTCGACGAGGTGAAGATCACCGACGCCACGGACCTGGACGTCATCGCCCGGGCGGCGGGGGTGTCCGTGACGGACATCCAGGAGCTCAACCCCGAGCTGCGGCGCTGGTGCACCCCGCCGGCGAGCGCGAAGAACCCCTACGTGCTGCGCCTGCCCCAGGGCACGGCCCCGCGCTTCGCGGAGAACTTCCCCCGCATCGCGCCCAAGGATCGGCTCACCTTCCGCGTCCACAGGGTGAAGCGCGGCGACACGCTGTCGCAGATCGCCCTCACCTACGGCACGGCGCCCGAGGCCATCCTGCAGATGAACCAGCTCAAGAGCGTGCGGACGCTGAGGCTGGGGGCGGAGCTGGTGGTTCCGGTGCCGGCCGGGCGTGGGGCCAAGGCGGACGCGGACAGCGCGCTGGCGCGCAAGGTGGCGCAGGCCCGGCGCAGCGGCGTGACGGTGATGCGTCCCGAGGACGAGGTGCCCGCCGGCACGCCGCGCGGCCCCGTGGCCACCGGCCCCATCAAGACGGAGAGCCTCAACGGCCGCAAACGCATCACCTACGGCGTGCAGTCGGGGGACAGCCTGTGGGCCATCGCCCAGCGCTTCCAGGTGAACGTGGAGGACATGCGCAAGTGGAACAACCTCTCGGTGCGCGCCAGCAAGAAGGCCCTGAAGGTGGGCTCGGTGCTGTACGTGTGGCCGGACAGCGCGCCCAAGCAGGTGGTGGAGCGCGCGGGCACCGTCATCGCCCAGCGCGCCCCGGCCGCCAACGCGGGCCGCCCCGGCGCCGTGCACGAGCTGGCCGCGGGCGAGTCCATCTGGAGCGTCGCCCAGCGCTACGGCGTGACGGTGGAAGACATCAAGCGGTGGAACAACATCAAGGACACCACGCGCCTGCCCACCGGTCTGCGGCTCGTGGTGAAGGCCCCGTAGGGCCCCTGCCCGGCCCCGGCCGCCAGGCGGAGCCCGGGGCGCATGGCCACACCGTGCGCCATGGCCTCGGCCTTGCCTCGCCTCAGGGCACGGCCAGGTTGATCATGTAATACAGGCCCTGCAGGTAGCGGTTGAGGGCGCCCATCAGCATCGGAAGAACCGTGATGATGCTCGCGCCTCCGCCCAGCGCCAGGACGAAAACGACGGCCGAGTATTCGACCATCGCCTGACCGCGCCGGCGCCGCCAGCCCAAGAGGCCTCGCCGCCCGGCACGCTCCACGCACTTCGCCTCACCCGCTTCAGTGGTCCTCATCGTTCTTCACCTTCACACCCGGGGGAGCCTTGGGCGGCTTGATGTTCTCCATCATGTACTGGGCGTCCAGCTTCCCCTTGGACTTGCAGCTCCCGTTGCAGGCATCGGCCATCTGCTTGCAGTTGGCCTCGCAGGCCTGCTTCGCATCCGGGTTGTTCTTGATGTCCTTGCAGGGATCCGCGCACACCTTGTCGATGATCTCACACTGATCCGCGCACGTCTGCGGAGCCTTGGTGACAAGGGGTTTGGGAGGCTGAGGCGCGGCCTCCTTCTTCTTCTTGGGGGCCTGGGCGGAGGCCAGTCCCGCGGCGAGCAACACTCCCAGGGTCACGGAACGCAAGGTAGGGACGAACACGGCTTTTCCTCTCATTGATCGAGCCACATCAAGCCTACAGCCACCGTGGCGGGATCCGTATGGGCCTGGGCGGAAATGGCCAGCAGGGAGTTGCCCTTCTGGTAGCTCTCCATCCCGGGCAGCCCATCCTTCACCGACACGGCGACGAAGCCGCGCTGGAGCAGCTCCTTGCGGTAGAAGGACTGGACGTTCTCCACCGAGCTCTCCCGCACCAGGAAGAAGGTGCTGCGCGAGGACATGCCAGGCTCGAGCTGCTGGATGGCCGAGGGCAGCTCCGCCTTGGGCGGCAGCGGCACGCCGTCCGGCAAGGTGGAACGCCCTTGGATCAACTCCTCCGGGTTGCCCACCGAGGCCAGGATGACCGTGCCCTCGCCATGGGGGACCAGGGTGATCGTCTTCAGGTTCTTGCTGCCCGGCGGCCGGAAGCTCAGGTACGTCATCCCGGGCACTTCATCCACCTGGCCCTGGATCGGCGCGATCCCCATGTCCTCCAGGGACTGCAGGTAGAACTTCGTCACCACCCGCGGAGGCTCCTCGACGATGAGCGAGGCGATCTCCATCCGCGCGCCGTTGACGAGCTGGCTGCCCATGGGCTCGGGACGCACGCCGCGGTACACACCGAAGCCGAAGAGATCCGCGTCCGCCGGCTCCGTCTCCGGGAGCGGGCCCTGGGACATCACCTCACGCACGAACGTCCGCCAGCTCTCCTCCGAGGCGTAGGGGTCGTGCCCATTGGCCCGGTGCACGGCGAGGGGATCCTCCCCAGGCTGCGCCGCCGCGCCACACGAGCCGCCCGAGCCACCGCAGCACGAGCCCCCAGCGGCGGAGGACGACTGCGCCGGCCTGGCCTCGGAGAGCGCCTGGGCCACGGACTCTTTCGGACCCTGGCCGGCCAGGGCGGGGGCCGCCCAGACCAGGGCGGCGGTGACAACGACGCTTCTCAAGGACACCGATCCCTCTCCTCCTGACGGCAGCCCATGTAGTGCACGCCCCGGTTGCTGGCGGCGTTCACGTAGTTGTTGTTGACGTTGCGGTAGGGCGTGGACTGGAAGCCCTGGCCTCCGCCGAAGCCGAAACCCGCGGACTGTTGCCGCTGTCCCGGGCTCTGCGCCCTGTAGCGGGAGATGAGGAACACACCCGCCATGTTGGGCAGACCCGTCACACTCCGGGTGCTCGCCCCCGCGGTGATGGCCGTCAGGATGCGCTGCGACGCGGCCCGCGCCGTGAAGGCGCCCGAGGCCCCCGCCACCGCCGCGTAGGTCGGCGAGTTCGTGTAGTGGAACGTCACGCGATCATAGAAGGGACCATCCACGTTGCCCGGATCGGCCATCGCGTTGGGGCGCGCGCCGATGTCCGCATCCGCGAGCCTGCCGGAAGCCGCGCCGTTGCGCAGCGCCCACGTGTGGTAGATGAGCGAGCCCGTCTCGTGGGCCACGATGTTGCCACCCCGGCCCTGGAACTCGTGCGAGTCCGAGTTGTTCTGACGCTTGGTCAGGTTGGACATCTTCACGTCGGTGAACTCCGTGAAGAGCTTCTCCGGGATGAGGTAGTTGTAGATGTAGCCCGTGGCGTTGCACCGTACCTGGCCGCCCACGTTGTATCCGGAACTGGCGAACGCGGACATCAGGCCGGTGGGATCACTGGTCACGCCCGAGTCCCCCGACAGCGTGCACTGGAACTGGGTGTCCGGCCCCACGTTCGCGTCGAAGCGGAACGTGTACTGGGCGGCGAAGTAGATCTTGTGGTGCTTCTGGTGGTTGTGGTTGCCCCGGATGCGCTCGACCTCGCCGTAGCCCGGGTTGTTCACCTCCGCGCCATCATCGATGGCGGAGGTGTGGTCCGAGTACGTGGCGCGCACGGCGCGCTGAATCTGGCCGAAGTCCTCGTCCCGGGAACCGGACTCGGAGTTGCGGACGGAGAAGTCCCACAGGCCCGACACGACCGTCTCCTGGAGATCCAGCTTCATGAACGCCGCGTCGATGAGGAACAGGGCGTAGAGCAACAGCGGGATGAGGACGATCATCAACAGCGCGGTCTCGGTCAGCGCGGCACCGCGCCGGCGCCTGGAGCCCGCGAGGGCCCACCGTGAGGAGAGGCTGCTCATTGGACGTTCACTCCCTTTCCGCCGCTATTGGGCACGGCCCTCGCGCCGCCCACCACCACGGCCGCGTCCGAGTCGACGCTCGTGAGCGACGCCAGATCCTGAGCCGTCAGCGGGTGGAGCTTGGCCCGCCAATAGGGATTGAAGAGGTTGGGGTAGTCGGACCAGTCGCCGATGCGGTGGTAGTAGACCTGGGCCTTGGAGAAGGCGTGCATGGGCTCGTTGTTGGTGAGCGTCAGCACGGCATCCTGGGAGCCCGTGTTCTTGATGCGGACCGTCCCGGTGCCGTTCTTGGCCACCTCATAGGGGCCGCGGATGCCGTACTCGTTGACGCGGGCGTCCGTGGTGACCGCGGCGAAGACCGCGGGCTGATTGAACGGAGCGCTGGTGCCGATGTTGAACTCCGTGAAGCGCTCCATCCGCATCTGGGGAGAGGAGTGCTGGCTGCCCGAGTGCGGCCGGTTGAAGAAGTCCAGCATGCCCAGGTCCGCCCGGTGGCGCGCGGACTGGCCACTCACCAGCTCACCGGGGCCCATGGGGCCCATGGCCGGCAGCGGCCCCATTCCGGCGCCGTGCCGCCACTGGCCGTTGAGCGTGCCCCAGTCATACGAGCTCATGCTCTGGCCCTGGGTGGACGACGCCGCGCTGTCGCGCGCCATGAAGACCATGCCGCCCGTCTGCCCCGGGAAGTTGCCGTCCGTCGCACCCGTGCGGCCGCCCGCCATGAAGCCGGTGTCCGGCACCTGGGAGACGAGCCAGTTGCCCTGCGGCCCCATCCACAGCGAGGCCCGGACGAGCTGGTTGAGCTGCGGGAAGAGCACCGCCTGGATGGCCGGAGAGCCCTTGCGGTTCCACGCGAAGTCCTGACGGGAGGCGTTCACCGTCTCGGCCATGATGCGCCGCTTGAGCTGGGTGTTGGTGTAGAAGATCTTGTTCCACTGGGCGACGTTGAAGGCGTTCACCATGTCCTCGTCCTTCGTGACGGACGAGGCCTTCGCCATGTTGTCGTCCTTGAGGGAGCCGAGGCTGCCCGACATCAACGTGGACGTCATGCCCACCCGCACCGCCGTCTGCGAGCCGCTCAGCAGGGTGACGTGGGCGTCCAGGGCGCGCATGAGCTGCTGCGCCGGCTGGTCCAACTGGCGGATGCGCTGGCCCATCCGCCCGCTGATCCAATCGATCGTCAGGCCCACGGCGTTGATGCTCGCCTCGAACGAGTGGATGCAGTGGGTGAAGCAGCAGGGCGCGCACCCGAAGGGCGAGCAGCAGCAGTAGCACAGCGAGCGCTCCTGCGCGGCGATCTGACTCATCACGCCCGCCGCGGACAGCTTCAGGTCCACCAGCATGGCCGCCTCGGACATGTACGCGTGCACGTTGGCCATGCCCACGTAGGCCGAGGCGATGGCCCTGTTGGTGTACGCGAAGTGGTTGAGGGCGCGAGCCTCGGCCACGGCCAGGGAGAAGGCCTTGGCATCCGCGTAGTTCTGCAGCCGGATCTTCTGCTGCACCGACACCGTCACGTTGATGGTGATGAACACCACCAGCGCCAGGACCAGAAGGGTCACCACGCCCAGGATCATCGCCTGGCCGCGCGAGCGCATGGCCCCGGAGCCGGGGCCTCGTGACTGAGCTCGAAGCAACTTCATCATGGAAACCTCGTCATGCCGCATCCGGGGAACCCGCCCCCGCTCAAGGCGTGTAGTGGATGCACTTGTTTTCTTCGGGCAGTTTGAATCGGTTGAGGAACAGGTTGCTCTGCATCCGCATGGCGTAGCTGACGTTGATGGGCAGCGTGTAGATGCGGCGGTTGGCCAGATTGCGGACCGCGGTGAACTGGGCACCCGACTTGGTCACGGTCGGCGGCGCGTCCTTGTCCGTCATCATCAGCACCGACGGCAGGGAGAGCCCCAGATACGTCCGGGTCATGATCCAGTTGGCGAAGGGGATGGGCATCCGGTAGAGCAGCTGCAGCTGAACGCGCAGGCGCATGCGGTTGTAGCGCCGCATGCCCTCACCCGTCTGGGCGTCGAAGCCGGTGGGCAGTTGCACCTGCGGATCATCGAAGTCCACCTCGTTGTTGCTACCGAGGCCGTGCAACGCGCGCTGGGTGGCCGCCGGCAGTGGCGTCGAGCCGGTGCCGCGCAGCTCCCCCAGGGTGGGCCCACAGATGACGATCTCCACCATCTTGGCCCCCCCCATTCCGCTGGCCCGGTTCTCCGCCATCATCCGGTTGTACTTGGTGAGGATGTCGCTGGTGCTGCTGGTGGGCAGGATGGTCTCGGAGCTGCTGACGAGCACGGGCAGCAGATGGAAGATGGCCGCGGCCTCCATCGCATCCACGCTGGCGTGGTTCATGGCCCCCACGCGCGCCGCCCGGTACACGGCGTACTTCGCCATCACCCGGGTCTGGGCAATCATCCCGAGTTGTAGGATTCCGAGAATCAGGAACATGAAGAGTGGAATGATCAGGGCAGTTTCCACTGCGACCTGACCTGATTCTCCACGGGGATGGCGACGAGTGACAAAGGCCATGGCACCGCGCACATTAGGAGCGGGAGAGCCCCCCACACTATCGGTCAACTTGCCGCACGGGCTCTGCGGTAGGGTGCAACCCGGAGGAAGAACGAAAATGAGAGAGATGTGGCGGAACCTGGGAGCAGTGCTGGCGTTATCGCTCGCGGCCTGCGGCGACCCGAACGACGGCGGCGGCAATGGCAACACGGTCTGTACGGGTACCTACAGCGGGGCGCTGACGGGCCGTGTCAGCTTCTGCAGCCTGGAGGCCACCCGGCTGGCCAGCGGGCAGCTCCAGTACAACCTCCAGATCGACCCCGCGCCCGGCAGCGGGACCGTCCAGAGCAACGACAACATTCTCATCACCCTCACGGGTGAGCCCAAGACGGGCACCCTCACCGGGACCGCCATCTCGCAGGCCCTCGGCTCGGTCTACTCGAGCAATGACCGGCAATACACCCTGCAACAGGGCCTCGGGGGCGAGAGCCTCGGCTTGGTGTCGCTGACGATCGACTCGGTGCCTGGCGGGCAGAGCGCGGGCAACGGCAACACGCTCTACCAGTGGTTCGGCGGTAAGGCGCAGATCCGGTACGCGGCCCCCGCGGGCGCGGGCTACACCGGCACGGTCGATCTGTCGCTCGACTTCAAGCCGCAGTAGCGGCCGCCTGCCCGGCAGGTGGGGCGCTCGCCAGGAGTCCGGCCGAGCGCCCCTCGCCTCCCGGCCCTGCTCACCCCTCCTCGAGCAGCATCTTCAGCTCGCGGATGCGCCGGGTGACGTGGTCCCGGTCCAACCGGCGGAAGCTCTCGGGCAGCAGCTCGCGGCTGGTGCACTCCTGCACCGCCACCAGGTTCTGCAGCTCGATCTCCAGCGGGTAGCTCGGCGGCACGAAGTCCTCGAAGACGGCCTTGAGGTCCTCCACCGTCGCCTGCTCGCGCCCCTGCGCCAGCGCCCGGAAGCGCGTGCGCACCAGCACCGCCTCCATGTCCGCGCCGCTCAGCTGCCGCGTCCCCGTGGGAATCAGCTCCGAAATGGACGTCACCTCCAGCTTCAGGCCCGTCTTCTTCTGCATCACCTTGAAGAGCTCCTCCCGCTCCGCTTCCGTCTCCGGATAGAAGAGCGCCAGGTGCTCCTCGGCGCGGCCCTGCCGCTTCAGGTCGATGGGCAGCAGGTCCGGCCGCGCCGTCAGCAGGAACCAGACGATCTTCCCGCGGTACACCGTGTTGCCCATGAACGAGGCGATGGAGCCGAAGATGCGGCTGCTCGTCCCCGAGTCCCCGCCCGAGTCACGGTTGCCCAGGAAGGTGTCCGCCTCGTCCACCATCACCGCCACGGGCCACAGGGCCTTGAGCAGGTTGAAGATCTTCTCCAGGTTGGACTCGGTGACGCCCTGCCACTGGCTGCGGAAGTTGAGGAACTTCACCACCGGGATGCCAATCTCCCCGGCGAAGCAGGACACCATGAACGTCTTGCCGGTACCCACCGGGCCGCTGACGAGGTAGCCCATGGGCATCACCTCGATGCGCCCCTTCTTCAGGGCGTTGGCCGCGTGGCGCAGCATGTCCTTGGCCTTGCCGTGGCCCGCCACCGCGTCCAGCGTGTGCACCGGCTCGATGAACTCGAGCAGACCGTGGCACTCGGCCTGGATGAGCTCCTTCTTCTTCTCCTTGAGCAGATCCGTGGTGATGCGCACGTCGCGCTCGAGGGCCTCGGTGAGCACGCGGTCCAGGTTGATGCGGGAGAGGCCGGCCGTCATCTTCGCCAGGCCCGCCAGCGGCACGTCCGACACCGCCGCCAGCTTCTTGCCCTCCAGCTTGTAGCGCACGTACTCCAGCCGCTCCTCCTCGGTGGGCAGGGGCAGCTCGATGGCCGCCACGTACGGGTTGCGCGACAGGCGCTGGGACACGTCCGCCAGGTTCTCCGCCAGCAGCACCACCGACGCGTCTCCGCCGAGGAACTGCGGGTCGTGCGCCCACTTCTCCAGCGTGGCCAGGACGAACCGGTCCTCCGCCGACAGGTGGCTCATCTCCCCGCCCGGCACCAGCGTCTCGGCGAAGTCGATGATGAGCGCCAGCGACTTGCCCTCGCTCAGGCGCATCCGCAGGAAGTTCTCCAGGATCTGGAGCGCCCGCGCCGGGTCCCTCGGCAGGCTCTTGGCGTAGTCCGTGCCGTAGAGCGCGTCGTAGCCCGCCATGGTCCGCTGGAAGTCCTTCTGCGTCTCCGCGGACGCGGAGCGGATGCCCGACGAGCGGTCATAGAAGATGACGTGGTCGCGCCCGCCGAAGAGCTCCTCGGACAGGAAGGTGCGCAGGGTGCCGAAGCTCCGGCTGCCATCCTCCTGGGTGGTGGGCTGAAGGTCCCTCACCGCTCCGTAGAGCAGGAAGGTGCTGACGGTCTTCGTGTAGTACTTCTGGGCCAGCTTCTGGGCCCAACCGGGCAGCCCCGAGAGTGGATCCGCCGCCTCGGCCTTGCGTGACTTGGACACCGACACACCCCTCCCGCCCCGGACGGGGCGCGCACGCCCGCCCCTCTCCGGGCGGGCGCCTCTCTTTACCTCGCTACTTGCAGCCGCGCTGCTTCTTCAGCCGCTTCTTCACCTCGCCCGCGCCAGGAGCCACGTCCACGTCCACGTCGTCGTGGCAACGCAGCTTGAGGCTCACCTGCTTCACGCCGTTGGCCAGCCGCACCCGCTTGGGCGTCGTGCCGAGTTCCTTGCCACCCGCGACGATGGCCGCTCCCGACGGCGTGGACGCCACGTCCACCTCGAAGCCATCCGCCTCGAGCTTGAACTGCACGTCCGTGGGCTTGTCGCCCGCCTCCGGGGTGACGCGCTGCTGCTTGGGCAGGTAGCCCGGGGCACTGGCCTCCACCAGCACCTCGGTGCCCGCGGTCAGCTCGCCGAAGTACGTGGAGCTGCTGCCCTTCTCGCGCACCACCTTGCCGTCCACCTTCAGCTCCGCGTCCGGCGGCTGGGTGACGATCATCACGCGCGCCACCTGCACCTGGCACTCGAGCTTCGCGGTCACCTGCGTGGGCGTCATGCCCTCGGCGATCACCACCTGCTGCGTGTAGGGGTGGTAGCCCTCGGCGGTCACCATCACCAGGGCGGGGCCGGCCTTCACCTCCTGCAGCACGGGCAGCTTGGACGTGTCCAGCTCCTGGCCACCGAAGCTCACCCGGATCGGCCCCTTCACCTCGGGAGGCACGTTCACGAGCACGTAGCCCATGGGCGGCGGCCGGGACATGAGGAAGCCCGCCACTCCCGCCAGCACGAGCAGCAGGACGGCGAGCCCCGCGATGAGCGGCATGAGGTTGCGTCCCGCCTTCGCCGGAGCTTGCGCGGGAGCGGCCACGGCAGTCAGCGCCGGAGCCGTGGGAGCCGCGGCCGGAACGGAGCGCTGGGCAGCGGCGGCCGCTCGCAGCGGAGTGGCCGGCGTGAGCTCCATGGCGTCCTGGGAATCGGGCTCCTCCAGGAGGGGAGGAGGCGGCGCCACGGGGGACCGGGGAGCCGCCACCGCCGGCGTGGCCGCCAGCGAGGCCCTCGGCACGATGGACGGCTCGGACACGGGAGGCTCCGGCCGCACGGCGCGCAGCCCATCCATCGTGTTGCGGCCCTGACGGGCCACGGTGGTGCTCTCCGCGGACGGCGGGGCGGGCGCGAGCGTCGGAATGGACGGCCGGGGCGGGGCCGCCAGGCCTGGCGGCCGCATGGCCGCCATGCGCTGGGCGGGCTGCTCGTCGATGACGGGCGGGCGCGGCACCTCCACCGGCGTCACCGTGCGCCCGGGGCCCACGAGGCCCGGCTGCGTGGTGGGCTCCGCGAGGTAATCGGGGCTGCTGACCACCATGGTCGCGCCGGACTCCTCCTCGTCCGGCACCGGGGGCGCCGTGGGCGCGGGCGCCGTCAGCTTGGGCATGGCGCCCAGCGTGGGGGCCCGGCGCACGCCCCCCTGCGAGGGGTTGGCGGGCATCGGCGGCGACACGGGCGGCTGGCTCGGCACCGGCGCGCTGGCCGGCACCTGCACCTGCGGCGCCGAGGGAGTTCCGCCGAAGCCCATCTCGATGGCGGCCAGCATCCCCTCCGGGGGCTTGATGTCCGCGTACTCCTGCAGCCGCTGCTTCTCGCGCTCCACGTCCTCGGCGAAGGTGGACTTCATGTACTGCATGAGGTCCTTGCGCCCGAAGATGGAGTCCGACGTCAGCAGGAAGCGCTGCAGATCGTCCCCCAGCTCGTTGGCGTACTGGTAGCGCTCGTCCACGTCGCGCGCGAGCGCCTTGAGGACGATCTTCTCCAGCGCCTCGGGGATGCGCCGGTTGTACGTGGAGGGCGGGGCCACCTCGGCCTTGCGCACCTTCTCCAGCACGCTGAAGTCGCTGTCACCCACGAAGAGCCGCTCACCGGTGAGCATCTCGTAGAGGCACACGCCGATGGCGAAGATGTCGCTGCGCCGGTCCAGCGGCAGGCCGCGGATCTGCTCCGGGCTCATGTAGCCGAACTTGCCCTTGAGGATGCCGGCCTGCGTCTTGGTGGCCTTGCCCGCCGCCTTCGCGATGCCGAAGTCGATGACCTTGACCTCGCCCTCGAAGGAAATGAGGATGTTCTGCGGCGAGATGTCGCGGTGGACGATGTTGAGGTCCTGGCCCTGGTTGGTCTTCTTGCGGTGGGCGTAGTCCAGGCCCTCGCACATCTTGGAGACCACGTAGGCCACCAGCGGCACCGGCGCGGGCTCGCCCTTCTTCCGGCAGCGGTCGAAGATGGCCCGCATGTCCCGGCCAGGGATGTACTCCATCGCGATGAAGTAGCTGTTGGTGATCTGCCCCAGCTCGTAGATCTGCGCGATGTTGGCGTGGTTCAGCTGGACGCTGATCTTCGCCTCGTCGATGAACATCGAGATGAATTCATCGTCCTCGGCGATGTTCGGGAGGATGCGCTTGATGGCGACGAGGCGCTCGAAACCTCCCGCGCCGAACATCTTTCCGCGCCACACCTCCGCCATGCCGCCGATGTTGATGCGGTCCAGGAGGAGATATTTCCCAAACGGGATGGGCTGCCGCTTCGGTTGAGTGGTCGTCACGTGGGTGCGTGGCTCGGTGTTTGAGAGCCGAGCCTATCGACCGCGCCTCCATAGGGTCAACCGCGCGCCGTCCCCCACCCGCAGAACGTCCCAGGTCAACCTCAGGGAGTGGGGGCCGGGGCCAAGGCCCCGGCATCCATTGTCTCGGGGGACACAGTGGGTTCCTCCTCGGAAGAAGGAGCCAGCGGGAGAGCGAGCGGCTCTCCTGCGTCCTCCTCCGGCGGTGTGGGTTGCACGATCGCCACGTGCGGCTGGCCGTCCACGGACAGCACCGCGGGGAGCCCGAAGCGCTCGCCCGCTGGCAGGGCGACCAGGGAGACCCAGGCCGTCTTCCGGTCCGGGGCCACGCAGTAGATGAGCGTCCCCACCGCGAGGCCCGGCGCCTCCCGGACGGGCCCCTCGCACCCCGGACGCACCTGGAGCGACCAGGCCGCCGCGCGCTGTCCCCGGACGAGGTACGGAGGTGGCTCGAGGTCCGCCAGCAGCGGCTGGAGCACCGCCGGGTCCGACGGGACGGTGCGCCCATCGGACAGCGCCTCGGCCTTCTCCTCGAACTGGCCGAGCACCAGGAGAGAGATTTCCTCGGAGCGCAGCGGCACCCGGTTCTCGGCCCGCACCAGGTCCACGAAGAGGGCGCACAGCAGGAGGATGGGCAGCAGCCGGTAGCCCTTGAAGTCCTCGCTCCTGCCGCGCACCAGCCCCCAGAGGACGACGCCCACCACGCCCACGGTGGCGGCGAGCACCCCGGCGGGCCACACCAGCGGGGGCAGCTCCAGGAAGGCGGACACCTCGGCGCTCCGGGCCCGCGAGGCAGCCAGCAGGTCGCTCCCGTAGAGCCACGCGAGGGCGCCCCCGGAGGCGGCGTTGCCGAGGAGCGTCTTGAGGGAGGGCCGCGTCATCCGGCGAGCGTGCGTGCGGGGTCCGTGGCCGCGGCCCTGTGGCTGGGGAACCAGGCGCCGGCCACCGCGGCCAGCAACCCGAGCCCCACCCCCCCCACCACCACGTACCAGGGGAAGGAGAAGAAGCTCTCGGGCTTGAAGGGGAACCGCGGCAGGTAGGAGACGGCGAGCCGGTCGATGAGCAGCGCCAGCAGGAGCGCGACGACGGTGCCCAGGAAACCACCGGCCACGCCCACCACCCCGGCCTCGGCCAGGACGATGTTGCGCACGTCCGAGCGCGAGGCGCCCACCGCCTGCATGACGCCGATCTCCTTGGCCCGCGCGCGCACCGAGGCGCTCAACGCATGGGCGATGTTCACCGCCGCGAGCACGCAGATGAGGATGGACAGCAGCGCCAGCGCGGACGTGGTGAGCGTGACGGCGGCGCCCACGTTCTCGGCGAGCCGCCGCTCCTGGTCGTCGATCTCCAGGCCCATCTCCCGCACCGCCGCCATGATGCCGGGCACCGCGCCGGGGCTGGTGGCCACCAGGGTGATGCCGGAGTACGTCTCCGCGTCCTGGCCCATCTCGCGGTTGAGGCGGATGGCGGCGTCCAGGGGGATGGTGACGCCCGCGAGCAGCGCCCGGTCCGACGCGCCCACCACCTGCACCTGGGCCGAGATGACGGCGACGTCGGGCAGCGGCGCGGTCACGTAGGAGCGGTTGAAGTCCACCGGCAGGGTGAAGCCCACGAGCAGGCTCGGGGTGAGCGTGGGCAGCTTGCGGGCCGGGGCGAAGGTGTTGTTGTAGATCTCCAACAGCCGCGTGGAGATGAGGCCCGGCAGCGGCTGGCCCGGCCCCGGGTCCACGAACTTGCCGAGCTGCACGTCGCCCTCGACGAGGCCGGGCTCCACGCCCACCGCGAGGACGTCCATGCCCATGCGCATCTTCCGGCCGAAGAAGTCACCGTTGTAGAGGCTCGCCGCGGGGGCGCGCACGCTCATCTTCCGGTAGAGCTTCTCCACGCCGGGCAGCGCCTGGAGCCGCTCCACCATGGTGGCGTCCAGCTTGCCACCCCCGAGGAACGAGCCGAGCGACACCGCGGGAGGCACCACGTCCACCAGCCGCGCGTCGTTGGGGAAGATGCGCTCGCGGATGACGCGGCCCACGCCCAGGCCCAGGCCCACGAAGAAGACGAGCGCCCCCACGCCCATGGCCACGCCGAAGGCGGAGAAGAACGCGCCCCGCCGCTCGCGCGCGAGGCTCAACCGCACCAGTTGGGACAGCGCCGCCAGCCTCATGACACACCTCCCGCCAGCGCGGGCCGGGACTCCTCGACGAGCCGGCCCTCCTTGAGGCGCAGCACCCGCCGGGCCGCCGTGCTCATGCGGTCCTCGTGGGTGACGGCGAGCAGGGTGATGCCCTCGCGGTTCAGCTCCTGGAAAAGCGTGATGACGCCCGCGCCCGTGGCGGCATCGAGGTTGCCGGTGGGCTCGTCACACAGGAGCAGCCGGGGGCCGGTGAAGAGGGCCCGGGCGATGGCCACGCGCTGCCGCTCGCCGCCGGAGAGCCGCACCGGGGCGCGGTCCTTCTTGGCCAGCAGCCCCACCCGGTCGAGCAGGGCCTCGGCGCGCTTGCGGGCCTCGGGGGAGGCGGGGCCGAAGTGCGAGGGCATCAGCACGTTCTCCACCGCGGACAGGTTGGGGATGAGGTGGAAGGACTGGAAGACGAAGCCCACGTGCTGGTTGCGGAAGCGCGCGAGCTCCTTGTCCTTCAGGCCGGACAGCTTGACACCGGCCACCTCCACGTCGCCCTGGTAGTGCACGTCCAGGCCGCCCAGCAGGTGCAGCAGCGTGGACTTGCCACTGCCGGACGGGCCCACCACGGCGACGAAGTCACCGTCCGCCACGTCGAGCGAGAGCCCATCCAGGACGCGCACCTCGGTGCCATCTCCGTCCCGGTACTGTTTGACGATGTCGCGTGCGCGTATCAATGGGGTGCCAACCAGAGGGTGAGCTCGGCCTGCAGGGCCTTCTCCTTCTCGGAGAGGCCCAGCGTGACCGCGCGGAGGTCATCCGTGGCGTCCAACCAGCGCACCGTGGTCGCCTTGATGGCGAAGCCGCCAATGCCCCAGGCCTCGGAGGGAAGCGCCTTCACCGCATCGGCGAGGCGCCGCAGGTCCAACACCGCCCCCAGCACCGGACCCTGGAGCGCCGGGCGCAGGTCCTCGGCCAGGGGGCTGGTGCCCGGGGGGCCCTTGAGCTTCGTGAGCGCCGCCTCGAGGCGCGACTGCGGCGCGGCGAGCACCACCTTGTCGCCCACCGAGGCGAAGTGCGCGCCCTCGCCCTGCCGGTACGAGGTGAGGTAGACGCGCTGGCCGCCGACGTCCGAGGGCTTCACCTCGGCGCCGAAGCGCTGGGCGATGGGCGGCACCTTCTCCAGCGTGGAGGCGAGGGCCGCCGGGTCCTTCCCCTCCCCCACCACCACCAGGTGCACGAAGCGGAAGGGGTTGGTGCGCCGCAGGTCCAACGACGGCACGCCCGCCGCGAACTGCGCGGTGGGCGCCAGGGACACGCCCGCGACGAGGCCGGGCTTCAGCTTGTCCAGCACCTCGCCCTTCAGGTCGAAGCCGCTCTCCTGCACCGCGCGGGTGACATAGGGGCCGACGAGGTAGGGCCAGACGCCGCCGAGCTGCGCGGGGTCTCCCCGGTAACGGGCCACGAGGAAGCTGTCCTCCGGGAGGTAGCCGGTCAGGTCCGTGGCCTGCTGCGGCACGAGCGCGGCGAGCGAGGCCTGCGTGTCCGGCCACGGCGTGTCCATGCGCAGCGTCACCGCGCGCTCGCCGAGCGAGCCCGCCAGGGTCACGGCCTGGGTGGTGCCGGCCGGGACGAGGAAGCCCGTGCCACCGGGGAGGAAGGCGTAGAAGTCGCGCTCGGCGGGCAGCCTCTTGAGAGACGCATTGAGGAGCGGCTCCTCGACGAGCGACTTCTCCACGGGCAGCGTGGCGTAGCCGGAGAGCTGGGACACCATGGCGCCCGCGCCCAGCAGGGCGTAGTCGCCGGTGAAGAGGAGCCCCAGCGCGGGCTGCTGCGCGCCGGGCCGGGTGAAGGTGACGAGCGTGCCGCCGGCCACCTTCTGCTCGGCGGTCTCCGAGGCACCGAGCCGGTCCCGGGCGAGCTTGGAGAAGGTGTCCCGGAGGGTCTTCTCGTCCTTCACGCCGAGCACGGTGAAGGCCTGGTCGCCACCGAGCAGGGCCGCACCCGCGCCCCGGCCCGGAGCGAGGCCGGCGGCCTCCATGGCCTGGCGGCTGCGCAGGTCCACGCCCACCTGACGCATGATGGCGGAGACGTAGGCCTCGGCGGACGCGGCGTTCTGGAGCTGGGCGACGAAGTTGGCCAGCTTGAGGTTCTGGAAGCGGGCGAGCCGCTCGCCGAAGGTGCCAAGGTCGGGGACGACGAGGGCGGCCTGGGCGCCACGGGGGAGGAAGCGGGCGGGGTTGTTCGTCTTCACTCCCTGGGTGCCCTGCTTGTCGCCGCAACGGGAACAGCCGGCGAACACGAGCAGGACGAGCAGGAGCCAGGGCGAGGCGCGGCGGAGCATAGGAACGGGAGTGCAGACGGCCCCGGGCCCGGAGTCAAATTCTTCCTGCGGAAGCTTTGGCACGGCCGTCTGGGGGGGGGACCTTGCCCTACCTGGAAGCGCACTGGGAGAGTGGGTGATCAACCCGCGGACCGGCGAGTCCAGAGGCGGCAATCCCCACGAGAAGGCGAGCACCCCCATGTCCGATTCCTTCACCCGCAGAACCGGCCTGCTGGCCGCGATGTTGCTGCTGGCCATGAGCACGGCGGCCGAGGCCACCACCGTCCGGGTCTTCTACGACGTTGGCTACGGCAACCGCATCAGCATCCGGGGCAGCAAGGCGCCCCTGTCGTGGACCACCGGCACGAATGCCACGTGGACCCCGGGCAACATCTGGACGCTGTCCTGGGCCAACACCGTGGGTGACGTGGAGGTGAAGCCCCTCATCAACGACGCCACCTGGTCCACCGGCGCCAACTACCGCATCAAGGCCGGCGCCACGGTGGACATCTACCCGTTCTTCGGCCCCGCCTCGGGCCGGCTGCAGTCCGTCTCCAACTTCTACTCGCCGCAGTTCGGCAACTCGCGGACACTCACCCTCTACCTGCCCCCGAGCTACTCGGAGAACCCGCTCAAGCGCTACCCGGTGCTGTACGCGCACGACGGGCAGAACCTCTTCGATGCCGCCCGGGCCACCTACGGCGTCGAGTGGCGCATGGACGAGACGGCCAACTCGCTCATCGGCAACGGCTCGATGGACGAGGTCATCATCGTGGGCATCGACCACGGCGGGAACAACCGCATCTACGAGTACACCCCCTGCTGCGATCCCCAGTACGGCGGCGGAGGCGCGGACAAGCACGAGCGCTTCATCCTCGACACGGTGAAGCCGTTCATCGACCAGAACTACCGGACGCTGGCGACGAAGACGAACACGGCGTTGATCGGCTCGTCCTTGGGCGGGCTGGTGTCGTTCTACGTCGGGCGGCGCAACCCGGCCGTCTTCGGGAAGCTGGCGGCGATGTCGAGCTCCTTCTGGTGGAACAACCAGGCGCTGACGCAGCAGGTGGAGGCCTCGACCACGAAGGTGGCGGTGAAGTTCTACATCGACGCGGGGACGAGCAGCGACGGACTCACCGAGACGACGCGGATGCGGGACGCACTGGTGGCGGACGGGTACGTGCAGGGCAACGACCTGTACTATTACGTGGCCCAGGGCGCGGGACACACCGAGTCCGCCTGGGCGGCCCGGCTCAACATCCCGCTCACGTACCTCTTCCCCTGGCAGAGCACCGTGTACTGAGGGAGAGGGGACGACCGCGGACCTCCGCTACCGCACCCGAGTCCCGTGCGGCAGCGGACCCGAGGTCTCCTCGGTGAAGTCGAGGAAGCGCTCCATGTCGCGCACCGTATCGTCCGTCGCCTGCGCCTCCGCGCTGAGCGCCTCGAGCTGCCGGTTCACGCTCTCGGGGTCCCGGATGGCGATGGACTGCTCGTGCGTCAGCCGCATCAGGTCCTCGATGCTCGCCAGCTGGTGGCTCACCATCTCGCGGCTCTCCCCCGCCTGCTCGAAGCGCGCCAGCCGCTTGCGGAGGATCTCCAGCCGCTTCTCCTTCACGTCCTTCAGCCGCGGGTTCGTCTCCTGCCCCAGCTCCGACTCCAGCGCGCGCACGTCCTTCTCCAGCGCCTGCCGCTCCGAGGAGTTCAGGTACGTGCGGTACTGGTTCAGCGTGGAGATCAGCCGCAGGAACGAGGTGAGCAGCGCGTCCAACCGCTGCTCGCTGCTGGCCGCCAGCACCCGCCCGCCGGGCAGCTTCGCGTAGTTGGCGAGGATCTTCTCCTTCAGCCCCACCAGCACCTGGTAGTGCTCGCGCTGCGAGGCGGCCAGATCCGACAGCAACGCGTCCACCTGCTGCCGCGCGGCATCGTCCGCCTGCGCCTCCGGGTTGCTCGCGCGCACCGCCCGCTGGAAGCGCTTCGTGAAGGGCACCACGCCCAGGTAGACCGCCTCCACCCCGAGCGCCACCAGCGCTGGAGTCGGATCCCCGGTCATCGCCGCCGAGGCCCCCGCGGTCAACAGCCCGACCAGGTTGGCGGGCAACAGGAGGGCAGCCTTGAAGAAGTTGGGAGTGCGGGCCACGGAAGTCCTCGCCAGCAAGGCGCCTCGCGGACAGAGGGCTCAGGGCCCTCGCGCCTCCGACACGTATTTCAGCGCGCCGAGGTCGCGAGTGTCCTCGGCTGGCGGGGCCGCCGCCGTGCGCCTGATCTTCCGGTAGAGCGCCGAGGCGCTCTGGAAGAGCTCGTCATAGGTGACGGGCGCCTCGCCGGAAAGCCCGAAGAAGGCCCGATTGTCCGCCAACGTCGCCGGAGGGGCGCTGCGGATGGCCTCGGTGGGGTCTCCCAGGTAGGGGGCCACCTCGCCCAACAGCCGCGCCCCGGGCCCCGGGTCCTTCTGAACACTGGCCCCCGCGTCCAGCAGCCCGCGGATGACGCGGCGGACCGCGTCCGGGTAGCGCGCGGCGTAATCCCCCCGGGCCACCAGCACCGTGGCCACCAGGTGCGGCGCGTCCGCCGTGGTGGCCAGCACCGCGCCGCCCCGGTCCCTCGCCGCCAGCTCCACGTCGCCCCACAGCCCCGCCACCGCGTCCGCCCGGCCCTCGCGCAGGGCCCGGCCCGCGTCCAGCGTGGAGGGCAGGTCCACCCACCGCACGTCCGCCATGCGCAGGCCCGCGCGCGACAGCACCCACAGCGCGAAGTAGTACGAGGAGCCCGAGGCATACACCCCCAGCCGCTTGCCCCTCAGCGAGGCCAGGTCCGGCACGCCCACCGCCGCCAGCGCCTCCTGCCCGCGGCTGCGCCCCAGCAACATCACCGTGCGCGGCGCCGCGTCCCGCAGCGACGGCAGCCACGCCGCCAGCCGGTCCACCGAGATGGCCGCCATGTCCACCCCGCCGTGCTCCGCGCCCACCGCCAGCGCCTGCCGCAGCTCCTCGTCCGTGGCGAAGACGACGGCCCGCGCGTCCATGGCGTAGGCCGTCTTCAACAGGCCCTGCGCCGCGCCCGCCGGTACCTCGGGGTTGTCCAGCGTCGAGGCCCCACCGGTGGCCAGCAGCAGCGCCGCCGCCGAGCCTCTCGCGGTGAAGCCGATGAGCGTGGGCCTCAAGGGCACCGAGGCCAGGTCCGCCACCGGTGCCGCCACTCCCGCGGGGAAGTCTCCCGGCGACAGGCGCACCGCCTCCTTGGCCGCCGGGAAGAACCGCGCCTGGAGGCGGTCCAGGTACCCCAGCCGCGAGGCCAGCAGGTACAGCGCCCCCAGGACACACAACGCCAGGAACGGATAGAGGCCGGGTCCGCGTCGCAACGCCATCAGCTCGGCCTCCTCCGTCCCACGGGACTACTTGATCTCCACCTTCTTGCCGATGGTCTTCTCCGTGCCACCACCCACCTCGGACACCGGCGCGGGGCTCTGGAGACCCATCTCCATCTTCATCTGCTTCACGAGGTCCATCGCCTGCAGACGCTCGGCGTCCTCCTCGATCTGCACGGCCTGGTGGTCCACCGACTCGAGCGCCATCTGCATGCGCGCCTCGTTGACGGCGGCCTTCTCGTTGACCTTGCGCACCATCTCGTCGTGCGTGGCGTCGATGCCGGCCACCTGGAAGGACTCCATGGCGTCGGCCACCTTGGACTGCCACTGCGCACGCCGCGCGTCGCGGATGGCGTTCATCGCCTCCTGCGTCTTGCGGTCCTTCTCGCGCATGAAGGCCTTCTTCAGGTTCAGCGACTTCTCGTACGCCACCTTGGCCGTCTCGAGCTGCTGCTCGTTGCGCTCCAGCGCCGCCTTCTCCGTCTGCAGCTTGGTGGCGTACTGCGCCGCCAGGTCATCGCGCCCCGCCTGGATGGCCGCCTTCACCTTCGCCGTCAGGTCGCGGATGTCGTTCTTGTACTTGGCGTTCTCCTTCTCCAGGAGCGTCAGGTTCGCCCGCACCATGGCGATGGACTCGTTCATCTTCGGGACCTGATCGTTCAGGTCACGGATGTTCTGCTCGAGAATGAGCTCCGGGTCCTCGATGGAGGAGACGAAGAAGCCGAAGAAGCTGCGCATTGCCCTTGTGAACCGGTTCCACATGGCCGGGGTCTACCTCCTGCGAATTCGAGTCTTGTGGGGACCTTACACCATCCCACCGTATTCCACGTATGACGAATGCCTGGGGCCTACGCTCGGCGAACGGTGCCCATTGCCCAACGTTCTCCCCGTGACTCCGCTGGTTCGCTCGGAGTGCGAGCAGGCCCTACCTGTCACGGAATCGAGGCCTCAGCGGACCCGGGCGGTGATGCGGGCGGAGTGCTGACGGGCGCTCGAGGCCACGGAGGCCGCGTCCAGGGTCAGGAGGGCGCGGTCCTTGAGGACGGGTTTGCCGTCGATGAGGACGTGGACCACGTCGGTGGAGCGGGCGGCGTAGACGAGCGGGGAGAGCACGTCCCGGGGGTCGGCCGGGGTGGAGTGGAGACCGGCGAGGTCCACCACGGTGATGTCCGCGCGCTTGCCCTCCTCGAGCGAGCCCAGCTCCGCCTCCATGCCAATGGCCTTGGCGCCGCCGAGCGTGGCCATCTCCAGCACGCGCTCGGGCGGCATGCCCCGGGGGCCCACGCGCGGCTTGTGCAGCAGCGCCGCCAGCCGCATCTCCTGGAACATGTCCAGGTTGTTGTTGCAGGGCGCGCCGTCGGCACCGAGGCACACGGTCACACCGGCGTCCAACAGTTCGGGCACCGGAGCGAAACCCGAGGCCAGCTTGAGGTTGGAGCCGGGGCAGTGGCACACCACCGTGCGCGTGTCGCGCAACAGCTTCTGCTCCGCCTCGGAGACCCACACGCAGTGGGCCAGCGTCACATGCGGGCCGGTGAGGCCCATGTCGTGGAACCAGGTCACGTTGTCCCGGCCGGAGAGGTCTCGCACCGCCTGGATTTCCGAGCGGTTCTCGCTGGCGTGGGTGTGGATGCGCACGCCCTTCTCCCGGGCCAGGCGCCCCACCTCGCGCATCAGCTTCTCCGTGCACGAGAGGACGAAACGCGGCGCGAAGGCGTAGCGCAGCCGGTCCCCGTGGGTGCCGTGCCAGCGCTCCAGCAGCGCGAGGCTCTCGGCCAGCGAGGCCTCGGTGGACTCGTGCAGCCCGGTGGGGACATCGGGCGCGTCCATCATCGCCTTGCCGCCGGTGAGCCGGAAGCCGCAGTCACGGGCGGACTCGAAGACGGCGTCGTAGTGGCGCACCGTGCCCATGTCGAGCGCCGCCGTGGCCCCCGAGCGGATGAGCTCCGCGAAGGTCAGGTCCGCCGAGGCGCGCATGGAGTCCGCGTCGTGCGCGGCCTCGAAGGGCCAGATGCGCTCGCGCAACCAGTCCAGCAGCTCCAGCCCGTCCGCCCGGTTGCGGAAGAGCGTCTGGCAGGCGTGCAGGTGGCCGTGGATGAGGCCGGGCAGCACCACCTTGCCGGCGACGTCCAGCACGCGCAGACCGCCGCCCCGGGTCCGGATGTTGCGTCCCACCCGGGCGATGCGCCCGTCCTGGATGAGGACATCTGCCTCCGCGAGCACCTCGCGCTCGCGGTTCATGGTCACGACGGTGCCGTTGGTGAGGAGCAGATCCACGACCGGCACTCTAGAGGAAATCGCTGGTGAAGGCGTGGGGGAGCAGCTCCCCCAGGGAGTAGCGCGCCTCGTCACCCTTGAGGTTGCGGCTGCGCACGGGCAGCTCCTTGGGGGCGAACTCCAGCATCACCTGCCGGCACATGCCGCAGGGGGGGCACGGGGTGGGCGTGTCCACCACGATGGCCACCGCCACCGGCTTGCTCCGGCCCTGGGCCACTCCGGCCGCGAGCGCACCACGCTCGGCACACACGGAGAGTCCGTAGGAGGAATTCTCCACGTTGCAGCCCGTCACCACCGAGCCGTCCGCGTAGAGCACCGCCGCGCCCACGGGGAACTTCGAGTACGGCGCATGGGCGCGCTCCCGGACCTTCCTGGCCGCCTCGAACAGCTGCTCCCAGGGAATCTCCGCGCTCATGGGCCGCCTCCCCTCTTGGATTCCGCCAGCTCGAGGTCATCGAGGTAGCGGGCGATGAGCATCTCGAGCTCCACCGGCAGATCCAGGAAACGCACGTGCGCCGAGGAGCCACGCGAGCCGTGCGCCACGTGGAGGACCTCGCCACGGACCTGGAGCTCCTCGGTGGAGCCGGGCAGCGTGAAGCGCGCCTCCACCTTCATGCCCACCGACAGGGACGTGCCGAACCAGGCGAAGCCCCCGAGTGAGATGTTGCCCTCCCGGGAATCGAACGCCTGCGACGAGTTCTCACGCCGCACGCGGATGCGCATGGGAACCCGGGGAGACTCCCGCCGCTCATCCGCTCGCCGCTGGCCATCGTCCTTGGACTGCTCACTCATGCCTTGCTCGCTCCCGCGCGGGCTACTGCTGGCCCATCATACCTACACTCGCGCCCTTCGCACGGACTCCCGTGCACAGGTGTGGAATGGGTGACCCCTGGACAGTGCGCCCCCTGGGGGGGAAACGACAGGACTGGGAGAGCGCCGGTGGTCCCACAGCCAGGGGTTGGGCATGCTGCACGGCACATGAGGACAGCCCCTTCGCTGCCGCGTATGGCCCTGGCCCTGGGCTTCGCCCTTCTCTCCGCTTGCGCCACCTCGCGGGTCCAGGCGGTCAGCCTCCTGCACTCGCAACCGCCCGCGGTCGTCCGCCAGCAGGCAACGCCCCTGGCCGGTGGACCCCTCTCGGCGGAGCTCCTCCCCGTGCTCATCCATACGCCACTGGAAGGCCCCCTGCGATTGTCCTTCCCCGCCCTGGCACCTCATTCCAGCCTCGAGGCACTGACCGTGACGGAGATACGCCCGCTGCTCGGGGCATTCGACTCCATCCGGCCTCGTGCCACCCCTCGGCTGCGGCTGATGGAATTCCCGGGAGCCACGAACCCAACCCAGGGAGCCGCGACCGCATGGGAGCAGAGGCTGCGCGAGGAGTTCTTCTCCCTTTATGGGCCCGCGCTCCTTCCGGTGCCCGAGTCCCTGGAATCGAGCCGGCTCTCCCTCGCCCTCAAACTCTCCACCCGGTACATGGGTGACGGCATCCGCGAGGCAGCCCAGGAACTCTTCAATGCCCCGGCCTTCCTGACCAGCGTCTCGCTGTCGATACTGGTGTACTTCGCCGCCTGGCTGGCGCCCGAGCCGTTCTTCTCCAAGGCCTTCGTCGCCACGCTCACGGTACGACTGGCCCTGCTGGTGGGGCTGGTGGAGTTGGGACGCCTGGCCCTGGCGTGCTTGCGCCTCCATCAGGAGGCCGAGGCCGCCACCACGCATCAGGAGTTGGAAGCAGCAGCCGAGCGCTTTGGCAGATCTGTCGGGGGCACGGCACTCCGGGTGCTGGTGGTGGTGGCCAGTCTCGGAGTGCCCCAGGTTCTTCCCAAAGTGCCCGAGGGGGGCCTGTGGACGCTCTTGAGCCCTCTTCGCCATGCGCCAGCAGGCGGGCCGGCGCTGGGGTCCATCACCACGGTGCAGATCGTGGCCGACGGGACGCTCGTCGTCACGGGGGTGGCCACGGGCACCGCTGCCGCGTCCCTCTGTGGGGAGCTCGCTTTCTGCGCCGCGATGGATGACCCGGGCGGTGGTCCCAGGCTCTCCACCCGTTATGGCAAGCCCCACACCCGGCAGAACCCTCCCCACAACGAGGCCATCGAAGAGGAACTGGCCAGACGCGAGGCCGCCGGACACACCGCCTTGAGGAAGAACAAGGCACAGCGGACGGCCCAGGGAGATCGGGTCTACGATTCGGAGCCAGTCCAGGGTGTCCGCTCCCGAAAGCCGGATGTCACCTCGGTCCGGCCCGATGGCGTGAGGCACAACACCAACTACGTCTCCAACGCTCGGGATGTGCAACGGGAGCTGACGGCCTTCGAGTCCATGATTCGAGCGGACCCACTGGCCATCCACGAGTTGTACCTGCTCGACGGAACCCTGCTCAGGCGTTATGTCCCGCGAGGCGTGAGCTTCCCCTGAGCAAGCCGGGACACGAGATGACGCCCAGACCAGACGTCATGCAATGGCGGCAGGAGTTGGTGGACGCATGCAGGTTCGGGGACGAGGCTCGAGCGGGCGCCCTGGTGACGCAGCTGGGCACACGCAAGGCCAGGCCCCTGCTGGAAGAGATGCTGACCCACCCGGATGCGCTCGTACGACAAGCCGCGGCATTCGGCCTGGGAGCGCTTGGGGGCGCAGCCAGTGCCAGACGTCTGGAGCAGCAACTCGCCATTGAGGAAGCACGAGATGCCGACGGGGAATCCGTCGTGGAAGCCATCACCCAGGCGCTTGGACGCATCACGGAATCCGGAGCAAGGACAACCCTGGTACGGAGGTTGGAGCGGCTGGTGACGGGCAAACCGGATCCTGGAGACGTGAGCGCACTGGCTCACGCGCTCTGGAGGAAACGCCATCCGGATCTGCTTCCTTCCGTCCGGCGTGGCCTGAAGCGGCTTGAACCACTGGTCTCCAGGCCCTTGCACGGCCTGTTGATGCTCCTGGAGAAGTCTCCGGAAGAGCTTCGCCAGTGGGCCCTCGACCCCGCCATCCCCGTAGGGCACAAGACGGGCGTCCTCTCCGTGCTCGAAGAGGAGTTGCCAGAGTCCCTGGTCTCCGCGCTCCCCCCGTTCATCTCCGTGGCCCGGTCCCTGTCCGAGACCGCTGCTCGCCACCAGGGAGAGGCCTCGTACTACTGCGATCGCCTGCTCATCCTGCTGCTCCTGCATGAGGAGCGAGTCCTCCCTACCCTCCCGCCCGAATCCCGCGCCGAGCTGCGCGATCTGGCCCGGACCCTGGTCGCGGCGACCGCTCTCAACTGCGCTCTGCGAGCAGCGAGTCTGCTCAAGTTCGTCGGACAGCCGGAAGACGCCGACATCATCGAAGCACACCGCCCGGCGGAACCAGTCCTGGCCAGGGTCTTCGATGATGCCGCACGAGCACTCCGCAATCGCCCGGTTACTCCAGCCGCTCGATGACCAGCGGCCGGGGAGCGGGGGCCTGGGGCCCGAACTGGTACGCCTTGGCCAGGCGCCCCTTCACCTCTTCCAGCGGGGCCGGGTCGTTGTAGTGCACCCGCACCACCGGCTCCCCCGCCTTCACGGGCTCGCCCTCCTTGCGCAGCAGCGTGAAGCCCACCGCGGGGTCGATGATGCTGTCCAACCGCTGCCGGCCAGCCCCCAGTGCCACCGCCGCCAGGCCCACCGCCTCCGTGTCGATGACCGTGACGAAGCCATCCCGGGGCGCCAGCACCACATCCACCGTGGAGCGCGCCTGGGGCAGCCGCGAGTAGTCGTCGATGGCGCGCGGATCTCCGCCCTGCGCCTGGACGATCTCCTTCAGCTTGCGCACCGCGCTCCCGTCCGCGATGACCTTCTCCAGCATCGACCGCGCCTCGGCGATGGTGGACGCCTTGCGGCCCAGCACCAGCATCTCCGCGGTGAGCGCCATCGTCACCTCGGTGTAGTCCGCCGGAGCCCGGCCATGCAGCATCTCCACGGCCTCGACGATCTCCAGCGCGTTGCCCACCGCGCGGCCCAGCGGCTGGTTCATGTCCGTGAGCAGCGCCGTCACCTTGCGGCCCATCTCCGCGCCGATACCAATCATCGTCCGGGCCAGCGTGCGCGCGTCCTCCGCCTTCTTCATGAAGGCCCCGCTGCCCACCTTCACGTCCAGCACCAGGGCATCAATGCCCTCCGCCAGCTTCTTGCTCATGATGGAGCTGGCGATGAGCGGAATGCAGTCCACCGTGGCCGTCACGTCCCGCAGCGCGTAGAGCTTCTTGTCCGCCGGGGCGATCGCCTCCGTCTGGCTGATGAGGCAGCAACCCACCTCGCGCACCAGCCGGCGGTACTCCGGCACCGGTACATCCATCCGGAAGCCGGGAATGGACAGCAGCTTGTCCACCGTCCCACCGGTGTGCCCCAGGCCCCGGCCCGAAATCATCGGCACCGGAACCCCACAGGCCGCCGCCAGGGGCGCCAGGCTCACCGACACCTTGTCCCCCACTCCACCCGTGGAGTGCTTGTCCACCTTCACGCCCGGTGAATCCGACAGGTCCACCACCTCGCCGGACCGGAGCATCGCCTGCGCCCAGGCGCCCAGCTCCACCGAGTCCAGCCCCCGGAAGAAGACCGCCATGCACAGGGCGGACATCTGGTAGTCCGGCACCTGCCCCGCCGTGTACGCCTCGATGAACGCCCGGATGTCCTCGGGCGCCAACCGCTGTCCATCCCGCTTGGCCTTGATGAGCTCGTAGGGTCTCACGGGAAAAGCCCATACCAGGAAGCCGGGCGGAAGTGGCACCGGATGTCCGGCGCATGGAACCGTCACAACCACTCGGGCAAAACCTGTTTTAAAAAGAAGACATGAAAATCGCGATCATGGGTCTCGGGCCTCATGCCAGGCGCGTGTATGTGCCCGCCCTGCAGCGGCTGCGGGAGCGGTTCGGCGTGGAGGTGGCGCTGGGGGTGGAGCTCGAGGCGAAGGAAGCGGAGGTCCGCTCGTTCCTCGCCACGCGGGAGCTGCGCCCGGAGCTGCTCTTCGTGAAGCCCTTCCAGCAGCACATGCCCGAGGACGTGAGGGCCGCGCTCAGCCGCATCGCCCGGCGGGAGCGGCTCGACGGCGTCATCATCGCCACCGAGCCCCTGTCGCACAGGGCCTATGCGGAGTGGGCCCTGGAGGAGCGGCTGCACATCCTCATGGACAAGCCCGTCACCACCCGGGAGAACGCCGCCACGGATCTGCACCAGGCCGTGGGCATCCACGGCGACTACGAGGCCCTGCTCTCCGCCCATGCCCGGCTCCAGAAGGAGAAGCAGACCCTCTTCAGCATCAACGTGCAGCGGCGCTTCCACCCGGGCTTCCAGCGGGTGAGGGAGCTGCTCGAGGAGATCGCCGGACGGACGAACTGCCCCATCACCTCCCTCCAGTCCTCGCATGCCGACGGGCAGTGGCGGCTGCCCTCGGAGCTGGTCACCCTCGGCTACCACGGCTACAACGAGGGCTACGGCAAGGTCTCCCACAGCGGGTACCACTTCTTCGACCTGGCCTGGTGGCTCTACCAGTCGGTGGCGCGCATCACCGGAAAGCAGGCGGACTTCGCGGAGGTGTTCTCCTCGTTCCAGGGTCCGGGCGGCTATCTGCGCCAGCTGGACGCGAAGGACCACGAGCGGCTCTTCGGACCGGAGTACCGGAGCGCCTGGCCCCATGACGAGGAGTCACTGAGGCAGCGCGTGCGGAACTACGGGGAACTCGACGCCTTCTCCACCATCCGGCTGCTCCAGGAGGGCGAGAGCGTATGCCACCTGTCCATCCACCTGCTGCACAACAGCTTCAGCCGGCGCGACAGGCTCGAGCCCGGGAAGAACCTGTACAAGGGCAACGGCCGCGTCAAACACGAGCACCACAGCATCCAACAGGGCCCGTTCCAGAACATCCAGGTGCACTCCTACCAGAGCCGGGCCGAGCACGATGAGGGCACGGGGGACGAGCACGCGGTGGGAGGGAACAACCACTTCGACATCCACGTCTTCCGCAACAGCGGGCTCACCGGCGATGCACGGCCGCTGGAGATCATCCGCATGGGCGAGCTGGAGGCGCGGGCCGGGTACGACGCGGAGCGGCTGGCCACCGAGCAGGCCAAGGAGGCGGTGGTGGTGGAGTTCCTCCAGTTCATCCGGGGCGAGCTGCCCCGGGAGCGGGTGCGCTCCAGCCTCGAGGAGCACCGCGTTCCCGTGCGGCTGATGAGCTCCGTCTACGCCTCCCACGTGCTGCAGCGCAGGGGGGAGAATCCCCTCGTGGGCTTCGCGCTGCGCTGAGCTCCGCCATGGGGGGGGCCTCGACCCTCGGGAGCCAGGGCACCGGCACCTTGCCCCCCCACCCCGCCCGTGGAGTGCTGGCCCACCTTCACGCCCGGTGTATCCAGCGTGCACGCCATCCCGCCATCCATCTGATAAAGGTGGACTGTCTTGATCTCCCTCCGGCACATCCACAAGCGCTTCGGCGCCGTGACCGCCCTGGACGACGTGTCGCTGGACATCGGCACCGGGGAAATCCTCGCCCTCGTGGGCGAGAACGGCGCTGGCAAGTCCACCTTGATGAACGTCCTCTACGGGCTCTACCAGGCCGACTCCGGCGAGGTGCTCGTGAAGGGCCAGCCCGTACGCCTGCGCAGCCCCCGCGACGCCATCGCCCAGGGCATCGGCATGGTGCACCAGCACTTCATGCTCGTCCCCACCCTCACCGTGGCCGAGAACGTGGTGCTCGGCCGCGAGCCCTCGCGCTGGGGCCGCATGGACATGGACCGGGCCTGCCAGGAGGTGGCCGCCACCTGCGAGCGCTTCGGCTTCAAGTTGGATCCGCGCGCCCGGGTGGACACCCTCTCCGTGGGCTCGCAGCAGAAGGTCGAAATCGTGAAGGCGCTGCACCGGGGTGCCCAGGTGCTCATCCTCGACGAGCCCACCGCGGTGCTCACCCCCCAGGAGTCGGATGACCTCTTCCGGGTGGCCCGGGGGCTGGCGGCCGGCGGGCGCACCGTCGTCTTCATCAGCCACAAGCTGCGCGAGGTGCTCAGCGTGGCCGAGCGGGTCGCCGTGATGCGGCGGGGCCGGCTGGTGGCCGAGGTGCGCGCCGCCAACACCCGGCCCGAGGAGCTGGCCGCGCTCATGGTGGGCGAGTCGCGCGTCCCCCAGGCCGAGGCCCAGGCCTACCACCCTCCCGGGGGCGAGAAGCTGCTGGAGGCGAAGGACCTCCGCGCCCGGGGCGAGGACGGCCGGCCCGCGCTCCAGGGCGTCTCCCTGGAGGTGCACGCGGGGGAGATCGTCGGCATCGCCGGAGTGGACGGCAACGGCCAGCGCGAGCTCGCCGAGGTGCTCACGGGCCTGCGGACGTTGGACGGAGGCGGAGGCACCCTGCTGGGCGCGCCGCTCACGGGGCTGACGCCCGCCGAGGCCCGGCGCCGGGGCGTGGGGCACGTGCCCGAGGATCGGCTGTGGCGCGCGGTGGTGAAGGCCATGACGGTGGAGGAGAACGTGGCGCTGGGGCGGCAGACGCAGGCGCCCTTCGCCCGGGGACTCCAGGTGGACTTCGCGGGCCGGCGCGAGCGCACCGCGGCGCTGCTGAAGGCCTACGACGTGCGGCCGCCGGACCCCGAGGTGCCGCTGCAGGCGCTCTCCGGTGGCAACCAGCAGAAGGTGGTGGTGGCGCGCGAGCTGGACGCGGGGCCGAAGCTGCTGGTGGTGGTGCAGCCCACGCGCGGCCTGGACATCGGCGCGGTGGCGCAGGTGCAGGCGAAGCTGCGCGAGGCGCGCGACAAGGGAGCCGGAGTGGTGCTCGTCTCGTTGGACCTGGAGGAAGTCCTGGCCCTGGCCGATCGCGTCTACGTCTTCTTCGAGGGCCGCATCACCGGCACCTTCACCCGGCCCGAGTTCGACGAGCGGGAGATCGGCCGCCGGATGCTCGGCACCCGCGGGGAGGTGGCCCATGGGTGAGCGGCTGCGCGCGGTACTCCCCTCCGTCTTCTCCGTGCTCCTGGCGCTCGCCGTGTGCTGGGTGTTCATCGCCCTCACGCGCGACGCGGAGACGGCCACCGGGGCCTATCTCCAGATGCTCCGCGGCGGCCTGGGCGACTGGCCCCAGTACTTCGAGGGCGGGCGGCTCGCCGTCCTCACCCGGCCCCTCGGCGAGGCCGCCATCAAGGCCGCCCTGCTGCTGCTCACCGGCCTGTCGGTGACGGTGGCCTTCAAGGTGGGCCTCTTCAACATCGGCGCCCAGGGGCAGATGCTCGTGGGAGCGCTCGCGGCGGCCGTGGCGGGTGCCCAGCTGCAACTGCCCGCCGTGCTGCACATCCCCGTGGCGGTGCTCGCCGCCTGCGTGGCCGGAGGCCTGTGGGCGCTCATCGCCGCGGCCCTCAAGCTCAGCCGGGGCGTCCACGAGGTCATCTCCACCATCATGCTCAACTGGGTGGCGGTGAGCCTGGTGGACAACTGGCTGTCGGTGGGCCCGCTGAGGGCCGGTGCCGGCACCCACCTCTCCACCACGGGCACGGCGGAGATCGCCGCCAGCGCGCAGCTGCCCCGGCTGCTCGGGGAAATGTCCCGCCTGCACCTCGGCTTCCCCCTGGCGCTCGCGGTGGCGCTGGCCATCTGGGTGTGGCTCTCGCGGCTGCGCTCGGGCTTCGAGACGCGCGCGGTGGGCCTGGGCGCCGAGGCCGCCCGGGCCGCGGGCATTCCGGTGGTGCGGCGCACCGCCCAGGCCATGGGGCTGGCGGGAGCGCTCGCGGGCATGGCCGGCGCCGTGCTCGTGCTGGGCACCGAGTACCGGTACCCGGGCGGACTGGGCGCGCCCTACGGCTTCGACGGCATCGCCATCTCGCTCATCGGCGGCAACCACCCGCTGGGCGTGGCGCTGTCCGCCCTCTTCTTCGGCGCCCTGCGCGCGGGCGGCACGCGCATGCAGCTGCTCGGCGTGCACAAGAGCTACCCCGAGCTCATCCAGGGCCTCGCCCTGCTCTTCGTGGCGGGCCGGATGGTGTGGCTCTCGCTGCTGCGCCCGAGGAAGGTGGCCCCCATGGCGCCCACCCGGCAGCCGGAAGCCAGCCCGGAGGTGCCCCGTGCTTGAAATCATCGAAGCCCTCCTGTCCTCCACGCTGGAGTACTTCCCCTCGCTGCTCTTCGCCGCGCTGGGGGCCACGCTGTGCGAGCGCTCCGGCGTGGTGAACGTGGGCGTCGAGGGGATGATGCGCGCGGGCGCCTTCTGCGCGGCCGTGGCGGCCATCACCTTCCCCACCCCCGTGGGCGTGCTGATGGGCATGGCCGCCGGGGCCGGCATGGCCGCCATCCACGGCTACCTGTGCATCCGCTGGCGCTCGGACCAGGTGGTGTCCGGCATGGCCATCAACCTCGTGGCGCTCGCCGGGGGCACCTACCTCCTCGAGTCCCTGTACGGGCCCAACGGCACGCCCCCCATCCACCAGCTCACCCGCTGGCACCTGCCCGGCCTGTCCGAGGTGCCCCTGCTGCGCGCCTTCTCCGGGCACTCGGCCCTCACGTGGATCGCCCTGGTGCTGCCCTTCGTCTTCCATGGGCTGCTCTACCGCACGCCCCTGGGCCTGCGGCTGCGCGCCGTGGGCGAGAAGCCCCATGCCGTGGCCACCCTCGGCCTGTCCGTGACGGGGCTGCGCTGGCTCGCCGTGCTGGGCAGCGGCATGCTCGCGGGCCTGGGCGGAGCCACCCTCTCCACCGCCGTGCTGGATCGCTTCGAGCAGCACACCCCGGCCGGCCTCGGCTTCATGGCCCTGGCCGCCATGGTGTTCGGCCGCTGGACGCCCCTGGGGGCCTTCCTCGCCGCCCTCTTCTTCGCCACCGGCAACGCGCTGCGCATCGGCCTGGCCTCCAGCGCCCCCGGCCTCCTGGAAGTGGTGCCCCAGGGCTTCCTCCTCGCCCTGCCCTATGTGCTGACGCTCGCGGTGCTCGCCTTCCAGGGCCAGCGCACCCACGCCCCCGCCGCCCTCGGCACCCCCTACGAGCAGGAGTCGCGCTGACGCGGGCGGGCCTCCCCGGCTTCCCCGTGACGAGGTGCGCGTCCGTCCCCGGCCCGGCAGCGGGCCGTGGGTGCGGCTCCGTCGCGGCGTGGGTCTCACCGCACCCGGGTCACAGCACACCGGGTATCCCTTCTGACCCACGTACTCTCCTGTATTCCCAAGAGGTCATCCGTGTGTATTCATCCGGGCAACCAAGCAAAGCTCTGAAACTCAAGGAATAAAGGACAGACTGTTCCGTACCTTACAGTCGTGGGCGGAGCGGAGCGCAAACGGCACGCGTATCGCATGGAATGGGTGGCGCGCGGACGGGCCGCACGGCAGTGGAGACGCGACACTGTCGTTGCGCGCCGCCGGGGCTGGGGAGGGAGGAGGGAGGTCGGCGTCCGGAACACGTTGAGGGGGGAGCCGGCGTGAAATCAGACACACCACACGAGGCACGAGGTGACGCGATGAGCGCGGTGGCGATGGCTTGTTGGCCGAGGCAGATGGCGGTGACGAGCAGTGAGGGCCGTGGCCACCTGAGCGCCGTGGGCGTACCGGACGGCACCGACGTGCAGAACCTGGACCTGTGCGCGCTGGCGAAACACGCGCTGGCCCTGCTCCACGCCACGGGCCATGTGCGGAGCGGCGAGGTGGGGCTGGAGCTGCCGGACGAGCCGGTGTTCGCGCGGGTGAGCCGGCGGCGGATGGAGCAGGTGATGCTGCACCTGCTCAGCGACGCGGTGCAGGCCCACCGCAACGCGGAGATGCCGGCGCGCACCGTGCGGCTGGCGGTGGAGCCGCAGGACGACTTCGGCGACTACGGCCCGCGCTTCCAGGTGCGCTACGCGGCGCGCGAGAGCGCTCCCCAGACGGGCCTGACGGCGGCGCGCGAGCTGGTGGAGACGCTGGGCGGGCACCTGGCGGTGAAGAACCACGGGCTGACGGGCAGCACCATCACCGTCTCCGTGGAGCTGGAGGACCAGGGCACCGCGAGCTGGTAGCGCTCGCGGGCCCGGTGGCCGCTCCGGTCAGAACTTGTAGGCCACGCCCAGCAGCGCCTCGAGCGTGAAGCGGGCGCGGCCCCGGTCCGCGAACAGGCCCGAGTAGGAGCCCACGGACGGCCCCATCCTCACGTTGAAGTTCACGACGAAGTTGCGGTCGATGAAGTACTCGAGCCCGCCGCCCAGGAGGATGGGCACCACGGCGCCGCCCCCCGTGCCGAAGATGACGTAGAAGGGGATGTCCAGGCCCACGTTGAGCATGAGGGCGCTGCCCACGGGGATGCCCACCGTGAAGGCGATGGGCAGGGCCAGGCCCACGTCGGTGTAGTTCTCATAGAAGTAGAAGAGGGGCCCGGGCGCGAAGCTCAGCCCGAAGTTCACCCGCGACGTCTCCAGCAGCTTCAGCCGCATCAACGCCTGCAGCTTCAGCCCCGGCACCACGCTGGTGACGATGCCCTCGCGGCCGTAGTTGAAGGTGAGCTTGCCGCCGATGTCGAAGCGCGACGTGGCCCCGTGCAGCAGGCCCAGCGACACGCCCGGCCAGCCCACCTGGCCCATCAGCGCCGTCCCCTGCCCCAGCGTCTGGCCCGACAGCACGGACCAGCCCTGGCCACGGCCGTACGAAGCCCCCTCCTCCTGCGCCAGGGCGGCGCCCGAGACGAGGAGGACTCCCATCAATACCCAACTCGAGACACTGCGATTCACGCACCCACCTCCGGTTGCCCCCGCTCGCGCGCCAGCGCGATGAAGGCGTCGATGAGCTTCTGGAGCCGGGCCTCTCCCCGGGCGCGCGCGGCTTGCACCGGCTCGCCGGCGGCCAGCGTCTCCTTCAGCTCGAAGTAGTATTTGATTTTGGGCTCCGTGCCGGACGGCCGCGCCGTCACCCGTCCCCCACCCTCCAGCTCGTAGGCGAGGACGTTGGAGGGCGGCAGCCGCTCGCCCTTCTTGTAGTCCAGCACGGTGCGCACGGGCAGCTCGCCCACGCGCGTGGGCCCCGAGCGGCGGAAGCCCTCCATGATGCGGGCAATCACCTGGGCGCCCTCGGCACCCGGGAAGGTGAAGTTGCGCTGCGCGCTCACGTAGAGGCCGAAGCGGCGCTGGATCTCCTCCAGGTAGCCGAGCACCGTCTGGCCGCGCGACTCGCACCAGGCGGCGAGGTCCGCGAACACCAGCGCCGCGCCCACGCCGTCCTTGTCCCGCGTCACGGTGCCCACGCAGTAGCCGAGCGCCTCCTCGTAGCCGAAGACGAACTGGGTGCCTTCCTGCTTCTCGCGCTCGACGGCGCGGTTGGCGATCCACTTGAAGCCGGTGAGCACCTCGTCGTAGGCGATGCCCAGCTCGCGGGCGATGTCGCCCAGCTGCGTCGAGGACACGATGGTGGTGACGACGTGCGGCTTCCCGCGCCGGGTGGGCCCCTGCACCAGCACGTAGTGGCCCAGCAGCACGCCCACCTCGTTGCCGGTGAGCATGCGCAGCTTGCCGGAGCCCTCGCGCACCATGACGGCCAGCCGGTCCGCGTCCGGATCGTTCGCGAGCACCAGGTCCGCCTTCACGCGCTCGGCGGTGGCCAGCGACAGGTCCATGGCCCCGGGCTCCTCGGGGTTGGGGAAGCGCACGGTGGGGAAGGCGCCGTCCGGCTGGTGCTGCTCGGCCACGGGGTGGACGTTGCGGAAGCCGGCGAGTTCCAGGGCCCGCTCCATCCACACGCCGCCCACGCCGTGCATGGCGGTGTAGACGATGGAGAGCGAGTCCGAGCCGCGGCCGTGCACGCGCAGCTTGAGGATGGCATCCAGGTACGCGTTACCGAGCGAGTCCGGCACGTCGCGCCACAGCCCGCGGGCATGCGCCTCGGTGGGGGTGAGCAGCTCCACCTGGTTGGCGGGCTCCACGCGGGAGATGAAGTCGGCGATGCCCTTGTCATGGGGCGGGATGATTTGCGCGCCGTTGCCCCAGTAGACCTTGTAGCCGTTGTACTCGGGCGGGTTGTGGCTGGCCGTCACCATGACGCCCGCGGCGGCATTGAGGTGCAGGGTGGCGAAGGCGGCGAGCGGCGTGGGCGCCAGCGACGGGAAGACGTGCGCCGGAATGCCCTCGGCGGCGAGCACGCAGGCGGTGTCCTCGGCGAGCTCGGCGCTCAGCCGGCGGCCATCGCGGCACACCACCACGCCGCGGGTGGTGACATCCGGGACGGTGGCCTTGAGGTAGCGCGCCAGGCCGGCGGTGGTCCGGCGCACCACGGCGCGGTTCATCCGGTTGGGCCCCGCGCCCAGCACGCCGCGCAGGCCCGCGGTGCCGAACTCCAGGTCCCCCGCGAAACGGTCCGCCAGGTCCGCGAGGTCTCCCCGCGCGAGCACGTCCCGCAGCTCCGCCACGGTGGCCGCGTCCGGGTCCGCCGCGAGCCAGGCCTCCGCCTTCTCCTTCAATCCAACCGCGTCCATGTGCATCCCCTCCTCAAGGCCGGTGCGGCGCTGTGGCCGCCCCCGTCCTCCCCGTCTGTTCAGCGATGATCAGACCCGAGCCGGGGCTCAGGTGTAATCGGTGAGTTTGCGCCGGGTCGGGCCGCCCTTGGGAGCGTCCTTCTGACCCTGGCAGTTCACGCAGTAGCCCACGTAGGGCATGGCCTCGAGCCGGCCGGGTGGAATCTCGTCGCCGCACTCCTCGCACTCGCCGAAGGAGTCCGGGTCATCGCGCAGCTTGCCCAGCGCCTTCACCACGAGCTGGAGCACGCCGTCCATGTTCCGGTTCCGCTTGGAGGCGATGGCCTGCATCATCTCGTTGAGCGGTTGCTCGTCCTCGTCGCCGCCCACCCGCGCCTCGTCGGTGCGGTTGGGCTCGATCTTCGCGGGCGCCTTGCCGGTCAGCCCGGCGTGGAGCGCCAGCAACTTCTGCCTGTACTTCTCGCGCTGTGCCTCGGTCACGGGCCTCTCCCCACCGGGTGGCTAGTACTTCGCGGTGGACCTCTGGCCGGAGACGATGGCCACCGACGCCGAGGCTCCCAGGCGGTTGGCCCCCGCCCGAATCATCTTCAGGGCGTCCTCGGCCGAGCGGATGCCACCCGAGGCCTTCACGCCCACGTCCTCGCCCACCACCCGGCGCATGAGCGAGACATCCTCCACGGTGGCGCCGCCGGTGCTGAAGCCAGTGGACGTCTTCACGAACGCCGCCCCCGCCGCCTTGGACAACACACAGCCGGCGATCTTCTCGTCCTGGGAGAGCAGGCTCGTCTCGAGGATGACCTTCACCGGCCAGGGCCGGCTGGCCTCCACCACCTGGGCGATGTCGGAGACCACCAGGGCGTAGTCGCGCGCCTTGAGCGCCCCGACGTGGATGACCATGTCGATCTCCCGCGCCCCGGCTTGAATGGCCTCACGGGCCTCGAAGGCCTTGGCGCTGGTGAGGGCCGCGCCCAGGGGGAAGCCCACCACGGCGATGGGCACCGAGCGGGAGCCCGCCAGGATGCCGGCCACGGTGGCCACGTGGCTCGAGTTCACGCACACGGTGGCGAAGCCGTGCTCCACGGCCTCACGGGCCACCCGGGCGACGTCCTCGCGCGTGGCCTCGGGCTTGAGCAGCGTGTGGTCGATGTAGGGCGCCAGGTCCGCGTTGTCGCGGATGGACTCGGGCGCGATGGAGGCGGTCCGCACGGGGCTCGGGGGCGGCGGGTGGGCCGCCCGGAGACCGGGCATGCTCTTGCGGACCTGGTCGGCGATCTCCTCGACGACCCGCTGGATGTCTTGGGCCTCGGACATATGGGGGCGGGGTGTAGCCCACTCCAGCCCGCTCGGGAAGCACGGAGACGGCCACTTGCTTGACACGCAACGGACCCCGCCCCGTGCGCTAGAGTCCCTCCGCTCATGGCTCTCGCGCGGTTGCTCCTCGTCCTCTTCGCCCTGCTCGCCGCCCTCCCGGGCCGCGCCGCCCCGGCTCCCACTCCCCCGCTCAAGCCGCTCACCGTCTACTTCTTCGACGTGGGCCAGGGAGACGCGGCGCTCATCGTCTCGCCCACGGGCAAGACGGTGCTCATCGACGGCGGCCCTCCCGAGGCCGACGAGGCCCTGGTGCCCCGGCTGCGCCAGCTGCTCCAGGGGCCCATCGACCTGGTCATCATGACCCACCCGCACCTGGACCACCTGGGCGGCCTCGTGAAGATCATCCAGGCCGTGGGGGCGCGGCGCTTCATGGACCCGGGCTTCGACCACCCGAGCGAGGCCTACCGCAAGCTGCTGGAGGTGGTGGGCCAGAAGGTGGGCCAGGTGATGACGCCCACGCCCAACCCGGGCTCGCCGGAGACGCTGCTCACCGTGGGCCTGGGCGAGGGCGTGACGCTCACCGTCCTCTGGCCGCGCACCCCGCGCGATGCCTTCCTCGACGACACGCGCTCGGACGTCAACGCCAACTCCATCGTGGCCAAGGTGACGTACGGCAAGACGGCGTTCCTCTTCACGGGAGACGCCGAGCCGGAGACCGAGGCCTTCCTGCTGACCCGGCCCATCGACTTCACCTCCACCGTGCTGAAGGTGGCGCACCATGGCGGCAAGCACTCGTCCACCACGCCCTTCCTCGCGGCGGTGAAGCCGCGGGCGGCCGTCATCTCCTGCGGCACGGGCAATGACTACGGACACCCCACCCCCGAGGCCCTCGAGCGGCTCGGCAAGACGGGCGCGCGCGTGTTCCGCACGGACCTCCAGGGCGAGGTGCTCGCGGTGAGCAACGGCACCACCGTCACCCTCACGCCCCAGAAGGGCCGGAGCGCGCCCGTCGTCGTCACCGGCCAGACGGCCGGCCCGGTGGCCAAGGGGCCCATGCCCTCGGGGGCCTCGGGCTCCATCGGCGGCAAGGTGGTGCCCGCCAGCGGAAAGCTCCCGGCCGCCAGTGCCAAGGGGATGCGCTACGTGAGCCTCAAGGGCAGCGAGGTGTTCCACAGCGAGGACTGCCGCGCGCTCGAGCGGGCGAAGACGCAGGAGCGCACCGTGTACAAGGACCGCGCCTCCGCCATGCGGGAGCGCCGCCCCGCCAAGGACTGCGACCCATGACGAAGAAGAAGCCGCGGAAGACGCCGCGCACCCGGACGCTGGCCAGCGTGGACCGGTTCGAGGACGGGCTCGCCGTGCTCCTCGTGGACGGCCGCCAGGAGACGCGGCGCCGCGAGGAGCTGCCGCCCGGGGTGCGCGAGGGCGACGTGCTGGACCTGGAGACGCTGACGGTGGACGCCGAGGCCACCGAGCGCCTGCGCACCGAGGTCCGCGAGGCCCGGGAGCGGGCCATGAAGGACAAGGCGCCGCCGCCCGGGGACTTCGACCTGTAGCCGGCCCCGGGCGGGGCCCACCGCTCCACTACATGCAGGTGTACTCGCGCAGGGTGCTGGCGCTCGCCACCTGCCAGCAGTAGTCCCCCACGTTCGAGCAGGGCTTGCCGGCCGGACTGGACGGGCAGCTCGGCGTCCAGGAGCGCGTGTAGCAGGACGCCATGATCAGGTCGTAGCAGTTCTCGGCGCCCGTGAGCGTCCAGACGCCTCCGGGGCAGGCCGCGGTGGAGACGTTCTGCGAGACCGTATTGGGCGAGGCCCAGCAGGTGGAGCGGTTCCCATTGCTGTCGATGACCATGGGGTAGGCCTTCACCTGGAAGGCGTACGTGGTGCCGCACGCGGTGAAGCCCGTGTAGCTGAAGTACCAGGTGCCCGAGCTGCCGGTGCGCTCCTCGGAGGTGTAGAGCGTGTTGTTGACGTAGTACTCGAGCCGCACGGCGTTGGCGCCCGTGGACGACGTCCAGGAGCCGCTCGCGGCCAGCTCGCCCTGATAGATGCTGGCGCCCGAGATGGAGGTGGAGACGCTCACGCCGGAGCACAGCGCCGACTCCTGCGTGCCCAGGGCCTCCTCGGCGGGGACGACGTCGGTGCCACCACAGGCCACCAGCACCAGGGCGGAAAGCAGAGAACAGAGGGGCGCACGAAGCGGACGGTGTTGCATGGTGAACTCCTTGGGGCTGAAATCACTGGAAAAAACCACACTCATTGTATTCCAGAATTCAGCGAAATGCACGCGCGCGCCCCGCGCTGAAGCGCCTCAGGCTCCAGCCGGGGGACGCGCACGCGGCAGCAGCACCACGAGCAGCAGCGCGCTCACTCCGGCGAGCACCCCGGCGGTGACGAAGGCGGTGGTGCTGCCCCGGTCCCTCCACAGCAGGCCGAAGAGCAGGCCCGCCACGAGCGACGCGCCGCCCGTCAGCCCGTTGTACAGGCCAAAGGCACGCCCCCGGGCCTCGGCCGGCACCAGCGAGGTGAGCAGCGACTTCTCCGCGCCCTCGGCCAGCGCGTGGTACAGCCCGTAGACGGCGATGACGATCATCGTGAGCGTCACGCCCCGGGCCCACGCGAGCGCCAGGTAGCTCAGCGCGTACAGGGACCAGCCCGTCACCACGAGCCGCGAGGCCCCCAGCCGGTCCGCGAGCCGGCCCGCCGGGAACGACACGGCCGACTTCACCGCCTGCAGCACCAGCCACGCCAGGGGCAGGAACTCGGGCTGTGCGCCCTCCTCGGTGAGCTTCAGCAGGAGGAAGGCATCGGTGGAGTTGGCCACGCCGAAGAGGGTGATGGGGACGAGGTAGTACGCGAGGCGCCGGGGCACCGGGGCGAGCGCGCGCCCTGCCCCCGAGGCGGAAGCAGGCTCCGGACGCGGGGGGTCGCGCACGAGCAGGAGGGCCAGCACCGCGAGCAGGCCGGGCACGGCGGCGACGAAGAACACCTGCTCCACGCGCAGGCCCACGGCCACCAACGCCATCGCGGCGAGCGAGCCCACGGCGGCGCCCGCATGGTCCATGCCCCGGTGGAAGCCGAAGGCCCGGCCGCGGGATTCCGGGGCGACGGAGTGGGCGATGAGCGCGTCACGCGGACTGGAGCGCAGCCCCTTGCCCACCCGGTCCAGCGCGCGGATGGCGACGGGGTGCCACGGCAGGGTGACGAAGGCCATCAGCGGACGCATCAGGCTGGACAGCCCGTAGCCCAGCAGCACCATCGGCTTGAGGCGGCGCGCCCGGTCCGCCCACACGCCGGACTGGTACTTGATGAGGGCGGAGACCAGGTCCGCCACGCCCTCCATGAGGCCCAGCAGCACGGGCGCCTGCGCCGGCAGCCTCGCGGCGAGGAAGACCGGCAGCAGCGGGAAGATCATGTCGCTGCTGATGTCCGTCAGCAGGCTCACCACGCCGAGCACCACCACGGTGCGCGGCAGGCGGCCCGTCCCCTCGCGGGGCGTGGCCACGTCCACGGTCCAGCCTCCTCGCGCGCGCTACATGGACTTGCTGAGGACGAGCGGAATCTCGACCTCGACGTCATCGCCCTCGAAGGCGGGGAACACCATGCGGCGGGCGCGGGCCTTGATGCAGTTGCCCATGGGCGAGCCGTTGATGTCGTCGCGGTCGAAGGACACCTTCTTCACCGTGCCGGAGCTGCCCACGGTGGCGGTGAGCAGCAGCTTGCCGTCGCGCAGCTTCGGGTTCTTGCGCAGCGCCTGGTCGATGCAGGACTTGAAGGCCGTCTGCGACTGCTTCACCACGCGGTCGAGCGCCTCCTGCGGCGGGCCGGACTGCGTGGCCGAGTCGGTGGGAGCCACCTCGGTGTTCTCGCGCACCTCGGGGCCCACGTCCTTCTTCTCGCCCTCGCCATAGAGGGCGGCCACGGCCTTCTGCTCCTCTCCCTGGGGCGGCTGGGCGGCCGGGTCCTGCGCCGTCTCCGCCGGCTTCGCGGCCTCGTCCGTGGGAGGCGGGGGCGGCTTCGCCTCGGCCTTCTTCTCGGCCTTGGGGGCGGGCTTGGGCGCGGGCGGCGGCGGCTTCGTGCGGCCGAGCATCAGGTCCCTCAGCTCGCCAATGCCCTCGGGCGAGAAGACGGACACGGGCTGCTGCACCACCTGGCCCTTGGCGTCCACGCGGGTGACGCGCAGCGGCACCACCTGCATCTCCGTGAGCGCGTACAGCACGACCACCGGCAGCCCCAGCAGCAGCACGACGAAGAGGGCGATCTTCCAGGCCGGGTTGCGCCGGTGCATCCCCGCCTTCTTCACGAAGTACTGGGTGTTCTCCGCCGGTGCGCGCTGCTTCTCCGGCTCCTTGCCCAGCGCGGCGAGGGGGTCCTCCTGCGAGGAGCCCGCCAGCATGTCCATGCCCAGCTCGCCCCCACCGCCCTGCTCGGACTGCGGGAGGTCCAGGTCGGAGAACAGCTCACCCAGAGGGGCGCCGTTGATGTCAGAGGGGGAGGAGCCCGTATCGGGGTCCGCGGCGACGGCGGCGTCCGGGTCCTGCTCCCAGGGGGTGGAGTCCTGCCGGGCGGAGGGCTGGCGGCGCGGCGCGGGCTCGGTCTGCCAGGTCGTCTGCGAGGGCGCGGGCGGGTCCGGCTGCCACGAGGTGGCGGACTGTTCCACCGACGGGGAGGTGTCGGGCTCGGGCGCCATGATGGGGGGCGGCGGCGCGACGCGCGCGGGGGGCGGAGGAGGGGCGGGGGGCGGCTCCGCGGGCGCGAAGAAGCCGGCCAGCTCGGGGATGTCCTGCCCCCGCTTCCAGTCCGGCATGCCCTGCTGCCAGAAGTAGCTGCGCGCCGTGACGGCGCCCGAGGCCACGAGCTCGCTCAGGGCGCCCTCGTCCAGGGGGCCCTCCTGCTTGCTCTTCACCATCACGAACCAGGGCGAGCGCGCATCGCGCAGCGGCATGGTGCGGGTGGGCTCGTCCTCCCAGGACATGCCCGCCGCCGCCGCGGGGGCCGGCTGGGCCACGGTCGCGGCCGACTCCTCCTCGGCGAGCGAACGGTCCTGCTCCCGCAGGCGCTCCACGTCCGCCAGGGACACGACGCGCGTGCTCTCCTCGGCCTCGGCGGGCGGGCCCTCCACGGAGATGACGTTCTGGCAGTTCTTACAGCGGACCTTGACGGTCTTGCCGCGGACCTTGTCGTCCGCGATGGAGTACCGCCGCTGACACTTGTTGCAGGAGAAGTTCAAGGGGGCTGTCCGGCGCGCGCACACAAGGGCGAGCATCTGCGATGCTAGCGCCTGTGCCGGGGAGTGCAAACCATCGGGTTGACTCTGCCTGCCGGCCCAACTAAGAGCCGCCTCCCCCTACCCTCTTGACACAGAAGGTGGCGCATGCCCGCGAAGGACCTCGGGAACAAGTACGTCTGCTTCAAATGCAGCACGAAGTTCTACGACATGAAGAAGCCGGACCCCCTGTGCCCGAAGTGTGGCGCGGATCAGCGGGAGAGTCCCGCCCTCAAGCCCGCCTCGGAGGGCCGTCGAGGCCGTCTGTCCTCCATCCCCAAGGTGATCGAGCCCATCGAGCCCGAGGAGCCGGCGGCGGAGAGCGAGGAGGAGGAACTGGCCGAGTTCGACGACGAGGACGCCGAGGCGGCTCCCGGCGAAGAGGAGGAGGACATCTGAGCCCGTACGAGGGGGGCTCCGCCACCCGGCGGTGCCCCCTTCGGCCTTCAGGGCTCAGCGCGACCGCGCCGGGCCGCTCGAAGGGGTGGACAGCTGGTGGAGCACCTGGCGCAGCTGCTCGTAGCGCACGGGTCCCAGCGCCTGCACGCCCACCGGCCGCCGGGGCGCCTGTCCCTGGTTCAACAGGGAGAGGGCTGCTCCTGGCTTCGAGCTCGGTCGCTTCTTCGGCTGCATGGGTCGTCCCCCGGATGGCATCCACCAGACATGTAGCAGCTTTCCACCGGAACGGAAACTTTTCGCCACATTCCCTCCAAGGGGGAGGAAGCGGGTCAGCCTGCCTGGCTGTTCGAGACGACGGGCGCGAGCAGGCCCCGGGTGAACAGCGTCTCCTGGACACGGCGGCCCAGCGCGAGGTGCTCCGGGTTGGAGCTGGTCAGTCGCTCGGGGGTAAGAATCACGAGGGAGCCCTGGTCCTCCACGGCGTCGGTGCGCACCGGAGCGGGTAGAGCGGGGATTTCGCCTCGGGCACGTGAGAAGTACGTCATCCAACCCAGGAACGTGCCGGCATGTCCTCTCTGGGACAAGCTGTCTCGAAGACCCGCCGAGGACACGACGCCCCACTCTGGCGCCCAGGCCAACACCATGGCGCGCATGATTCCGGTCAACACGGGCACGGTGAGCACGCGCTCGGTACCTGGCTCCTCACGAGGCAGTTGGAGGAAGCAGCTATTGGAGGCTCCCAGCGCATCGGAACCACAGAGAAGCCGGACCATACCGCCCCGTTCCTTCTCCGGATGTCCCGTCCAGGCACTGAAGATGAAACCGACCTTCCCCAGCCTGTGACTCCTCTTCTGGAAGAAGTGGGCAAAGGTTTCGGCCGTGGGCTCGAACTGCAGCTGCAATGCCCTCTTGAGGGAGTCCGCCTGCTCGAACCAGCGGCTGTAATCGGAGTCGCACCGGGAGAGGAGGTGGAAGAAGGTCTCCGCGCGACTCGCGCACGATTCCGCTGTCTCCACGCGGCAGCCCCAATAAACAGCGGCGTAATAGGCTTCCCTCACCTGTGTCATCCTCCAGCGGGCTACGGTGGCGTGTGGATCACCTCAATGCCCTGGACATCCGCATCCAGAAACAACTTCTTGAGGATGTCCACCATCCGGGGCTCCGCCACGTGCCAACGGATGGGGAGGCCATTGGCCACCCGGCGCTGCCGCTCCGCTTGCCTGAGGAGACGAGTGGCCCCCTCGAAATACTTCTTGGGCTCGAGGTCCGCGTCGAAGTGCTTGTCGTAGCCCAGGCCCTTGGTCTCCTTCAGGACTCGCTGGTCGAGGTCGAAGCCGTCGAAGTCGGCCTTCTCGCCGTTGTGCCACACGCGGTACACCCAGCCCGCGGGCGCTTTCGTCACCTTGTGCTGGAAGGCACGCGAGCGCGGCGACATCCGCTCGTTCTTGGGCACCCACTGCCCCGGTCCGCCCACCGGCGGAACCCAGCCGCCACCTCCCCCCGTGCCCACCTTGGCCAGGTGCAGGCCCCAGGCGACGCTCAGGCCCTGGCCCGCCACCGTCACGGTCCGCCCGGGCACCGCCACCAACCGCAGCACCAGCTCGCCTCGCTTCGTCAGCGTCAGCAGCGGCACCGACAGCCGGCCGAGCTTCTCGCCCCACGTCACCGCCTTCACCGCACCCGCTCCCGAGGTACCCACCGTCAGCAGCGCGTTCGCCAGCAGCCGCGACACCTCTCGCACCTGCTCGCCCCGTGGCCTCTGG
>NZ_DBNGVP010000198.1:0-7423 GCF_057119385.1 Archangium sp.
CCGTGTACCGCGCGAGGCGGAGCGGAAAGCCCTACGCCGTCAAGCTGGTGGCCCTCCACCCTCGAGGTGACCGGGAAGCCGCCGCGCTGCGCCTGGTGCGGCACCCCAACGTGGTGACCTTCCACGGTTATGGCCTCTGGCCCGAGGAGGAGCCGCGCTTCCTCGTGCTGGCCCTGGAGCTCGTCGAGGGCCTCACGCTCGACGCCTGGGCGGCCCGGGAGAATCCCTCCGCGCTCGAGCTGGTGATGCGGGTGTTGTTGCCCCTGGCGCTCACCCTGGCGGACGTGCATGCCTCGGGCGTGGTGCACCGGGACATCAAGGAGGCCAACATCATCATGCGCGAGTCGGACGGGCAGCCGGTGCTGGTGGACTTCGGCGCGGCGGGCCTCAAGGAGGGAGCCCTCCGGCTGACCATGCGGCTGCCGCCGGGCACCGCCGAGTACCGCAGCCCCGAGGTGTTGCGCTTCGCCCGGCAGTGGGAGGGCGAGCACTACCCCTTCTCCCCGGGAGATGACCTGTGGGCCCTGGGCGTCGTCATCTACGGGCTGTTGACGCGCACGCTCCCCTTTGGAGACCGGAACAACCCCGGGTTGAATCGGGCCATCCTCGAGGAGACGCCGCCGGCTCCGCATGAGCTCAACCCGCGTGTGCCCCCGGTGTTGAGCGACGTGTGCATGGCGTTGCTGGAGAAGAAGCTCGAGGACCGATACCCGGACGCGAAGGCACTCGCGGAGGACCTGCTGGAGCAGTGCACCCAGGCGGACTCCTCCTGGCGCACACCGATGTTTCCGAGAAGCGGCCACAACAGCCCACCAGTTCCGGCGAAACCCGGACGCCACTTCTCCCGGTGGTGGTGGGCTGCTAGCGGGCTCGGACTCACTTCGGCTCTGGCTCTCCTGTTGTACGCGCTTCACGGTGGCACCCCACGCACAGCGTCGCCTTCCGCACATGCGACGCTTCAGGACGCTTCTGGTCAGGAAGTCGTGCCTCCGGCCAGGGTGGCGGAAGCTACGCCCAGCGCGGCCCCACTGCCCGCGCCCGTCGCCGCCGCGACGAACAACGAGGAGCCCACGATGCAGAAGTCCAAGACGATCCGCACCCTGGTTGCCGCCGGCTGTGTTGCCAGCGCTGGCTGTGTGAGCACGCCGAAAGCGCGTCCCCAGCCCCCTCCTGAGGAGTGCCCGCCTGGAGCGGTAGAGGCTCATGCGCGCTACGAGCTCGGTTTCAAGGCGGCCCATGGCGCGATCTTGGGCACTATGCGTCAGGGGGGCCGCCTCATGCCCGTGCGCGAGGGGGAGATTTCCGCCGAGATCATCGGCCCGTGGGGCCTCTTCCCCGATTGGACCATCTTCACTGGACGCCTCTACTTCGGTGCGGAGCGCGTCTACGGTCGCTTCACCAAGGCCACGTTGCCTGGTGGGGAAACAGTGCCCGTGTGTCTTCAGATGATGACGATCGGCGTGTACCCGCCGCTCGGCGTTGCGCTGGAGACTGGGAGTACGGCTGCCCGGCCGATCATCCACTCTTCTGTCTCCGTTCAGGCCGTCGAGCGCTTCGAGTAGAGCCACCCATGCCGCACACCGCATCTGCCTCCCTGGTGGCCCTGCTTCTCCAGGTAAACCCGGAACAGCCGCCCGGTACGCATCCCTGTGAGGACATCGAACGCATCGAGTTATCCATGGCTCCTCGGGTCAACGCGGAGGTATGCGTCAGTCCAGGTCTTCTCACGGGTTTCCTCTTCGACACCCCAGTGGACGTCGAGCTTCAGGATGAGGTCCGCTTCGCTGAGTTGTTGCGCGGCAGGAGCAGTTTCAGCCTCGTTCCACCACCGGACATGGTGCCTGGAGAGCGGCTTCGGCTCACGGCGCGTCTCCAAGGAGGAGCGCAGAGTGTGACCTTCTCTCTGGTGGCCCACCCGGGGCGTTCGACCCGGCAGGTGGAGGTGTACCGGGACCCGCGTTCCCGGGCCTCATTGCTCCAGGAGAATGCCCAGGAGCACGCGAAGAACCAGGAGCTGCAGGAGGAGGTCGAGCGGCTCCGCGCCCAACGGACCCAGTCCGGTGGGCTCCGTGGCCTTCTTCTCGCTGGAGCATTGAACGACACCGGCATCCCAGCGCTGGAGTTGAAGTTGGGGCCGACTCAACAGGAATCGGACGACGCCCTCTCCACCTGGCGAGTCATCACCTATCGGTCCCTGAAAACCGTGGCGGGAGAGGTGTGGTTGCTGAACTCCGGCACCACGCCCTGGCGCGTAGAGGGCGCGTCCTTGACGAGCGCTGCTGGCGAGATACTGCTGGAGGGCGTGCGCGTCGGGCAGGCTGAACCCATCCCGCCCCAGCAGTCCCGGCGAGTATTCTTTGAAGCAGACGCAGCGCGTGGAACTCTTCGCGGAGAGGTGATGCTCCGTCTGTGGGGGGCGGATGGCCGCACCCTCACCCTCCCCAAGGTGCCGTTGCCGTAGACCGTGACTCCAAGAAAGGCCAGCCCCTCCGGCCTCCAAAGGAAAGAGCGGGGCGTGCGCACCCGGCACGGCCCCGCTCGGTTCCAGTTGCAGCGGCGCTGCGTCAGTACGTGACGCTGACGTCGGCGGTGTAGCCCGCGGCGGCGAACGCGTTGACCGTCACCGTGAAGGTGCGGCCCCCCAGCGTGTAGCTGCTCGACGAGCCGGCCAGCCGCTCCGGGCCACCGTTGGCGGTGATGAGCACCGAGATGCCATTGGTGACGCGGTGGACCAGCACGGTGGCGCGCGGGATGCCCTGATCCCAACCGCTCGGCATGCGGTACTCGAGGGTGTAGTAGTTCGCGTCGTCGTTGCCGATGCGCACCATCAGGGGGCCGTTGGCCTCGGGACGGTTGAGCGCGGCGATGTTCGAGCGCCACGTCTGGTAGCTGGTGCCGGGGACGAGCCGCGTCTGGCGGTGCGCCGGGATGAACGACTGCTTCGTCCGGTACGGCGCGTTCATCTCCGGGCCGGCGACCACGCCCTGCGGGTGCGAGAAGGCGCTGACGTTCATCGCGCTCATGATGTCCCAGTGATCGTAGTACTCGCCGGGAGCCGACCAGTCGGCGGCCTTGCGCGTGGTGTCGTCGAACGAGTGGTCCCACCAGCCGAACGTGTGGCCCGTCTCGTGCGCGAGGAACGTGGAGTTGGAGCTGTTGGGCGTGGCGAGCACGCGGCCCCCATGGTTGCCAGCGTCACCCTCGCCGTTGACCAGGCCAATCACATTCACATAGCCCGCCGTCGAGCCACCGTAGGCGTTCATGCAGTAGCCCACGCGGTCCCAGCGGCTCACCGTCGGCTGAGACCAGGCGGCGTTGGTGATGGACATGGTGTACCAGCCATCCTTCACCGTGCTGCCGGACAGGTCCCACGAGCCGTAGGACACCTCGCGCCAGTACGGGACGAGCGCGCTGTACATGAGGTCGCGGTAGAACTGGTCGGTCTGCGGCGTGGTGGCGATGTCCGAGAACTTGCACTTGAGCAGCAGCCAGGGCTTGGCCGTGAAGGTGGCCCAGCCGGTGTGGTTGTTGGGGGCGTACTGGTTGTAGACCCACCAGTAGGTCAGCTGCGAGCCGTCCCAGCGCGCGTCGGCGCGAGCGAACCCGTTCCAACCCTGCTCGTACACCATGGCGTCGTCGCGCCAGTAGGAGCCGGGCTCGCTGAGCGAGCCGTGCATGTAGCCCCAGAAGATCTGGCTGTTGCCGGCGGCGCTGATCTGCCCGAGCCCGGGAGCGGTGATGGCCGGCGGGTAGCCGCCGTTGTAGTCCATGCGGTGGAAGCGCGTGGCGCCGGTGATCCTGTTGCGCAGGACGAAGTCGTCGGCGGCGTTGTCGTCGATGCGGGCGACGGTGACCTGATCATCCACGCCGACGAAGCCGCCCACGCTGGTGAAGGCCCACCAGAAGGTGTGGGACGTGCCGTCCCAGACGGAGACGTAATAGAGCACCTGGCGGTACCCGTTGATGATCATCAGGTCATCGCGGCCGTCGCCATTGAAGTCACCCGCGCGCAGCTGGAGGCCCGCGGCGGCGGTGCCGAGGTTGCCGGCGCTGAAGCTCGGGGTGGGGTTGAAGAACCAGCTCCCCTTGACGGAGTACATGCGGTACGCGCCGCCGCCGCGCGGGTAGACGAGCACGTCGTCGCGGCCGTCGTTGTCGAAGTCGGCGACGATGGCGTCCTCGTTGTCGCCGAGGAACGAGCCCTGGGTGAACCACCACCAGAGCTCCCGCCGGTCGGGGCTGACGCCATAGCAGGCCAGCGCGTTGTCGTCGGTGATGGTGCAGGTCTGATCGCTCCCGCCGCCGCTGAAGTCGCCCAGCAGCACGCGCTTGATGGGGCGGTTGGCGTAGAGGTGGAGGATGCCCGTCTTGTTGAAGTCCGTCTTGGAGACGAAGAGCTTGTTGCTCGTGTACTGGACGAAGTCGGAGTAGCCGTCCGCGTCGATGTCCGCGAGCTGGAGGTTCTGCGGGATGGGAAGCTGGGTGTTGGTGCCGCGGCCGTGCTTGCCGGTGCGGTAGAGCGCGGCGGCGCTGACGGTCCGGAGGGGCTCCGCGCCGGCACATCGCTCGGCGTCACAGAGCACGGTGTCCGGAATGGCCTCGAGCATGGGCGCCGCGGGCGCGATGGGGTTGACGGTGGGATGCGGCTCGCTCTCGCTGGTGCGATGGGCGGGGTCGTCCGGCTCCAGGGGGCCGCCACAGCCCGCGAGCAGGGTGGTGAGCGTCAGGGCCAGTGGGATGGACCACCGGCGTGAGGGGGAACCGACAGGGGATCGGGGATGCGGCATGCGGCACTCCTTCGCTGTTCCAGGTGAGGGGGCGGGAAAGCCGCGTCACGGACACGTCACGGCCGCCCTCCGCACTGGTCGCGAATCGCGTGCCTTGCGGGTCCCCCAGGGAATGCCGGAATTGAAACAGAATGAGCCGCGACTGTCAATCTTCAAGGCGCTCGTGGCCGTTCCGCATGGGCGGAGGTCACAGGGGGCGCGGCTCTATTTCCAGGAGCGCCTCAATCACAGACACCCGGGACGGGAAGGGGTGATGTGTGTCATTGCGCCGGGAGCCTGTTCCCGGGCTATGTCCCGGTCATGTCACCTTCTGATGACTCTGGCGCTGGGGAGAGCGCCTCCCTGGCCGATCAGCTCCGGCGAAGACTGCTCGAATTGAAGCCTTCCTGCCTGGCGGGTGGGGGAGGAAGGGGGGGCCTTCAGGCGCTTGCCTGTTTGGACCATGGACAACCCGAGCAGGGACATCTCCCGAGCTCCCCGCTGGTGGTCAGCTCCTGTGCCGCTCGGCCACGCGGTAGAGGTGGGTGAGGGAGTAGTCCAGCAGCGACTGTCGCGAGCGCATGTAGTTGCGGGCCCGGACGAAGGGCAACCACACGCGGTTGCCCACGAGCACCTGGGCCTCCTCCAGCTTCTGGCGTGGAATCCACCTGCCGCCCAGGTTGCGCACCAGCACCTCACCCAGGTACGCGCCAATGGCGGGCACCGCGTGATCATCAATGGCTTCCCGTAGGCGGCTCTTCGGGAATTCCTCGCGCCAGAAGTAGAAGTCGGCATCCGTGAGCGACTCGGGCGTAGCCGCGAAGACCGAGGGCACCTCCGAGTGCAGCAGCGCCACGAGGTGCTCGGCGAGGGTACTGTAGTGCTCGCGAGCGCGCTCCGGGTCCTCCACGTCGGTGGGAAGGGCGGAGTCAGCAGGGCGCCACTCCTCGGGCTCGGGTGGCTGCCATGCGTTGAGCTCGGCAATCCTCCGCTGGCGCTCGTGACTGGCGGCCTGGTCCACCACCCGGGAGAGAAGCGAGGCCAGCTCCGGGGGGAAGCGGGGTTCCACGGGGGTGAGCATGGCACTGCGCTCATGCAAGGTGCTCAGAATGGTGTCGAAGTCGAGGTCTGGCCGGAGGTGGGCGTGAGCGCGGGCCTGTGCGAGCCGTGCCTCCTTGCTGGCGAAGTCCGCCGCCGTGGGCCACGTCACCAGGAGGACGGAGCCGTTGGGCAGTTCCTCCACACGGTGGGCTGGGGTGGACAGCATGCGCTCACGGCCCACGGTTTCCACCAGATGGGGGCCGAAGACGTTGAGCCACCACACCGCGTAGATTTTGTCGAAACCGTTCTCCCGAGAAGTCTTTTCGTCGCGTCCGAAGAAGGGAGAGCCCGCCAACTGCATGTCATCAAGACTGTGGACCTCGGCATACGTGACGGGATAACAGGAAGCCCAGGCGCGCACCATTTCCACGAAGTGCTGGCAGCGCTCCGCCTCCGCGAAGAAGGAGAGCGGCTTCACGTTGATGAGGATTCTCAGTTCGGGAGGCTGCGGTGGAAACCAGAGCCCGAACGACATATCCAACGCGGGCCACTTCGTCCGGTAGAGCCCGATGGACGTCCCGGACCCATCGCGCTTTTCTTCCAGCGACTTCCAGAGGGCGGCGCGGGCGTACTTGCGCTGCCACTTGCCTTTGACGACGTCCGGCCTCCACCCACCGGCGTACTCCTCGAGCGCCTGGAAAAAGGGCTCCACCTCGCGCTCCAGCGCTGCCTGTGAATTGAACGCACCGTCGAAGATGAGCAGGATGCTGTCCTCGGGCTTCATGCCGTGAGGCTCTAATACTTTCATTGGAACAGCACCTCCACTCCAGGAGCGGCTTTCTTGATTTCGTTCACGGCTCTCTCCAACAGCTTTACATCCTTGGGCTTGAGTGCGCCTCCCTCGTAGACGAGGCGGACCCGCTGGACGGGCACCTCGCTGCCCTCGTGGAGAAGGGACTGGAGGGCGCCTCGGCGGATATTCAGCGTCTCGCCGTACTTGCTCAAAGCTTCCTTCGCATCCGTAACGATCTGCGCCTTCAGATCTTCGTACTTCAATCCCGAAAGGTCGCGGCTCTTGAAGCTGAAGGACTCCACGCGCCGTGGCCCTGCGCCGAGCGCGCCTTCCTCGATGACGAGCACATCCGCGAAGCGCAGGCCGGTGCCCGGCTTCCTCACGCCCACCTGGATTTCAACGAGAGGCCTGTCGAAATCCCCGAGGAAGCGGCGCTGTGACCGAGGCTTTTGTGCGTCCTCTCGCAGCAGCTTCACCATGTCGCGCTCGAAGGCCATGCCCCGGGCAAACCACCCGCGCAGCTGCTCGTAGGGAGCCCACTTGAGGGGGCCCTCGGCGGCCGTGCCACTCTCCACCTCCTTGAAGCGCTCGTGGTAGTACTCCACGTATTCGCGCCAGCGCGGGTTGCCCCGGGCCTCGGGCGGCGGGGCTTCGAGGGCGGGGCGGTGTTTCTCGAGCACCGCCACGTCCTTGGGGAGGCGCGGGCCCGTGGCCTCGAGCTCCGCCGCCGCCAGCCTTGCCTTCACCGCTTCCCGCGTGTGCCCAACCCCCTCATCCACCAGCGAGGCCAGGGTGCCCTGCCCCTGCGCGACAGGGGCCTGCT
>NZ_DBNGVP010000199.1:0-19329 GCF_057119385.1 Archangium sp.
CACGCAAGACTCGCTTCCGGCTGGCGGCCTCCTTTGCCGGGCGGGGTTTGAACCCGCAGGGTCCCTTCGTGAAGTTTCCGCTCCTACATCGCTTCCTCCTCACCCAGGCTTCGCCTGGCGCACTCCAGCTGTTGGACAAGTTCGTGAAGAGCGCGCCCGGGAGGCCGCCTGGGCTCGCGGCTCAGGCGATCGCGGAAGCGGAGGCCGGAGTCATCGCCGCCGTCACGGGAGCCGGGGCCGGAGTCACCGACGCCCGGCGTGGCTGCAACGCACGCCGCAGCTTGGCCACCAGCACCTCCGGGTTGACGGGGTACGTGAGGACGTCATCCGCGCCGGCATCCAGCCCGGCCTCCACCAGTCCCGGGTCCTCCGGGGGCGCCAGCACGAAGATGGGCAGCGAAGCCGTCTCCGACGTGGAGCGCAGTGAGCGCGTGAGCTCGGCACCGTCCCCGTCCGGGAGCCGCGAGGCCACCACCAGGGCCTGGCTGCCCTCGGACAGCAGCACGCGGGCCCGGGCCGCGGAGTCGGCGAGCACCACCCGCACCCCGTCCGCGAGGAAGCGCGCCTGGAGCGCCGAGGCCCGTGCCGCGTTGGGCTCGGCGAGCACCACCGTGTGCGAGGCCTTCTCGCCCAGCACCAGCTCCATCACCTCCGCGGAGAGCGCCTCGAGGGCCGCCGCGGGCAGCTTCGCCTCGGCGCGCAGCTTGACGAGCGACTGCGACGCGGCCGCAGCCCCCAGCATGGCCGTACCCGCCACCTCCAGCAGCGACACCGCCGCGGCCAGCGCCTGCGTGGCCTTGTCCGCCTTCTCCGTCAGCGGCGCCGCGTCCCGGGTGCACGCGCCGATGAGTCCGGCCAGCTCGCCCGCGTCCCGGCCGAGGATGGCGCGCATCGACTCGCACGAGGGCCGGGTGAAGCGATCGCTCGACCCCGACTCCTGGAAGGCCGCGAGCGCCAGCGCATAGGCCACCGCCGAGGCCCGCTCGGCCTCCGCACGCCCCGCACCGAGCCGCCGGGCCACGCGCCGGGCCAGCTTGGCCAGCGCCGCGCCCTGCACCCCCACCCCACCGAGCGCCGCGAGCGCCGCGTCCACCACGCGCGCATGCAACCGCGCCGCGCGGCTCAACGGACCCGCCTCACCTCCCAGGGCCTCGGCCAGCGAGGGCAGCACGCGCACCTCCATGGAGGGCGCCACCGTCATCAACCGCGCCACCACCGAGGGCGCGTCCGGCACCGTGTCCGCGGCCACCAGCGCCACCTCGGTCCCGCCCAGCGCCATGGCCTTCTCCACGTCCGCGGCGCTGCTGCCCGAGGCCGCCACGCCCTGACGCGTGAGCAACCGCACCGCCGCGTCGCGCAGCTCCGGGTCGTCCGACACCACCAGCATGGTGCGCGCCAGCGAGGCGGGCGCGGGCGTCGCGCGCAGCACCGGCGGCGCGGGCACGGGCACGGGCTCGAGCACCGGCGGCGAGGCCGCGGGTGGCGGCGTGGGCACCGCGGAGATCTCCTCGAAGGCGGACTCGTCCAGCAGCCGCTCGCGCGTGCGGGTGTGCTTGTCGGCGTAGGGGGTGACACCCTTGTCCGACTCCGAGCCCGCCAGCGGCATGATGTTGGACCAGTCATCCATCTGGTCCGGGTCATCCCCGCGGTAGAAGCGGCCGATGGCGCGGCGGATGGCGCCCTCGGTGGCGTAGATGCCGCGCACGGAGCAGCCGGTGATGAACTTCAGCTCGTCCAGGCGGGCCAGGTCGCGCGGCTCGCGCATGGCGCACACCAGCTCCTTGGACTGCTGGGCCACCGGCACCGCCTCGAGCCGCTCGGCCTTCTCCACCGGCAGCAGTGACAGCAGCGCCTTGGGCACCGGCATGGTGCGCAGCACCTTGTCCGAGACGAAGGAGATGCCACCCTGCTCGCTGAGCGCGCGGACCACGTCCTCCTCGGACACGAGCCCCTCGGCCACGAGCAGCTCGCCGATGCGGCCACCGGTGCGCTTCTGCCGCTCCAGCGCGCCCTTGAGCTGCGTCTCCGACAGCCGGCCCGAGGACACCAGCATCTCCCCCAGCTTGCGGCGCGGCGGGCGCATCACCCGCGTCTGCGTCGGCAGCGAGAGCGAGGTGTTGAGCCCGGGCTGCGTCCCCGTGCGCACACCCGTCGGCGGTCCCACCGGCATGGTGACGGAGGTGTTGCGCACGGCGGGCTGCGGAGGCACCGTCATGGTGACGGAGGTGCCCGCGCGCGCCTCGGGCGGCGGAGGCGGCGGCGTCAACCGGCCCGGGTCCGTCACCGCCCGCATCGAGGGCAGCGACGAGGTGCCCGGACGCGGCCCTCCCGGGAAGGGCGGGCGCGAGCGCACCGAGGTGAGCGTCTGCGGGCGCTGCAGCCCCGCGTCCGAGCCGAGGCGGATCTCCTCGCCCCGGACCTCGGTGGCGCCCTCCAGCGGCGAGCGGCGCTCGGGGAAGCAGCGCGAGAAGAGCGCCGCCACGTCCTGCGGACCCACGCGCAGCCGGTGGTCGAAGAGGAAGTTCTGCAGCGCGTCCGAGATGTCCCGCGCCCGCTGGAAGCGCGCGGACGGCTCCGGCGCCAGCGCCCGGGTGACGATGCTCCAGAGGGCCGGCGGCACCCCCGGCACCGGCGCCAGGCTCTTCACGTCGAACTGGGCGATGTTGCGCAGCGTCAGGAAGTAGTCCGGCCCGCTGAAGAGCTGCCGGCCCGCGAGCAGCTCGTACAGCATCAGGCCGATGAGGAAGAGGTCCGCGCGTTGATCCACCTCCGCGCCCTTCACCTGCTCCGGCGCGAGGTAGCCCGCCTTGCCCTTCACCACGCCCGCCTGGGTGCCGTTCTGCGCGTTGGCCGCCTTGGCGATGCCGAAGTCCGCCAGCTTCACCTCGCCGCTGCTGGCCACCATCACGTTGGACGGGTTGACGTCCCGGTGGATGATGTTGAGCGGCCGGCCCATCGCATCCACGCGGCCGTGCGCGTACGCCAGGCCCTCGGTCACCTGCTGGACGATGAAGCACACCTCGCGCAGCCCCAGCGGCACCTGGTTGCCCGCGGCCCCGCGCTGCACCGCGCGCAGGTTCTCCCCGTCCACGAACTCCATCACCATGTAGTACTGGCCGTTGATGGAGCCCAGGTCGAACACCTGCACCACGTTGGCGTGCTGCAGGCACACCGTCAGCTTCGCCTCGCGCAGGAACAGCTCCACGAACTCCCGGTCCTGCGCCAGCGACGGAAGGATGCGCTTGACCGCGACCGGCTTCTCGAAGCCCTCGGCCCCGACCACCTTGGCCAGGAACACCTCCGCCATGCCGCCTGCCGCCAGCTTGCGGATGAGTCGGTATGTGGCCATGCCGGCACCTCCCCCATCTCCCTTGGTTCCGTGCTCGGTATGCGCACGGGGGGGAGGGTTGGTGAGTGCCCTTCGCCTCGGGACGTGATGAACGTCCACCCGGCGGCACTCCACTGACGCACCGCGCCCCTGGGGCGTTCACGGGTGGTCAACCGCATGGGCCCCCGGTCCCGGTGGGCCCCTCTGCGGCACGGGGGCAGGTGGCGGCACATGTGCCTCCACTCCGCCGCTCCCGTATCCGGCGGGATCAGAAAATTCGAAGCGGGCCGCCCGGCGCCGCTAGAACGACACGCCCACGCTGACCAGGTTGAGCTGGTAGGCCACGCCCCACCCGGGGAACTCCGGGCTGACGCCCAGGCCGAACTCGAGCAGGGAAATCTCTCCCCCCGCCACGTTGAAGCGCGCGGGCGCCAACAGGAAGCCCAGGGCCACGGGCGGCGTGCGGATGGCGACGGGGTGATCCACGGTGACGAAGGTCAACCGCTCCCCGAAGAAGCTGGTGAGCGTCAACAGCGCGGCCGGGGAGTAGAGCCCCTTGCGCTGCACGCCCGCGGCCAGCTGCACGGGCACCGCGTTGCCCAGGTTCGTCAGGAAGCCCACGTCCGCCTGGAGGATGAAGCGGTCCTGGATGATGTCACGCACCCCCACGGAGCCGCCGAACACTCCGACGGAGCGGCTGTTGGACAGGTACGCGTGCACGCCCCCGCGGCTGTACACCCCGAACCGATGGACCGGGGCCTCGGCGGCGGGAGCCGTCTCGGCCGCTGGCTGCTCGCCCTCGGCGCGAGCCTCCACCGCGGTGAGCCCGGCGAGCGCCAGCGCTCCAGCCAGAAGGGTGCGCTTCATCGCGGACCTCCCGCCCAGTAGGCGATGGCGGCGGCGGAGATCTGCACGGCCCTGTGGAACCGGACGGGATCCAGCACGTCGATGGTGTCCTTCGGGTTGTGGTACCCGGGGTTGCGGAAGTAGGCCGTGTCGGTGATGAAGATGGCCTGGTGACCGCTCAACCAGAAGGGGCCGTGATCGCTGCGCAGCAGCGGTGCGCTGCCCGCGTTGTTGCCCAGGCCGCTGGTCACGATGCCGAACATGATGGTGGAGTCGAACGCATCGTTGAGGGCGGAGATCTCGTCCACGCGCGCCAGCGAGTTGTCATTTCCCAGCACGGTCAGGAAGTTGCCCTGGCTGGGAGCCGGCAGGCCGAGCGCCCCCTGCTGCGAGCCCGGCTCGTCGCTGTAGTAGCCCAGGCTGTCGAAGTTGACCGCCAGCACCACGTCGTTCTTCTCGCGCAGCGACTCCACGTAGCGGGCACTGCCCACGTAGGCGTACTCCTCGAGGTCGAAGCCCACGAAGCGCAGCGTGCGATCGAACTTGTACTGCGACAGGACGCGGGCGATCTCCAGCACCGCGGCCACGCCCGTGCTGTTGTCGTCCGCCGCCGCGTAGTAGGCGTCGAAGTGGGCGGAGATGAGGACCACCTCCTCCGGGTACTTCACGCCCTTGTACTCGGCGATGACGTTGGAAGCGGTCAGCTTGTCCTTGGCCACCACCTGGCGGCTCATCGTCAGGGTGCCGAGCTGCTGCAGCCGGTTGTACATCAGCTCCCCCGCCTTCACGCGGGTGAGGTTGCACAGCTCCGGGAAGACGGAGCCGTTGGCGCCCACCAGCGAGCAGTCCATCGGCTCCTCGGACTTGTGGGTCGCCACCAGGTCGGCCACGGTGAGCATCAGGCGATCCTTGTCGATCTCCTGGATCATGCTCTCGATGGGGGGCAGCTGCGTGGTGTCCAGCGGGGTGACGGGCGCGCAGGCGGCGGTCCCCAGCAGGGCGCCCGCGAGCAGCATCGTGCGAGTGGAAGAGCGGTTCACAGGTTCACTCCCAGGCGAATCAGGGTGAGGCGCACGCTGGTGGCGGAGCCCAGGGGCGGCAGGCTCGAGCCGAAGTTGAACTCCAAGGCGCTCAGCAGCACCGGCCCCAGGTGGAAGCGCAGGGGCGCCGCGCCGAAGCCGAAATACGCCGGGCCCAGCAGCTTCTGCTCGATCTGCCCCACGTCGTTGTCCCCCAGCAGCGGGTAGAGGGTGGCCATGCCGCTCACCCCGAACTCGGGGCCGGCCGCGGCCTCCCAGATACCGAAGCGCGCCGTGACGCGGGCCTGGACGTAGACCTCCAGGGGCATGGGCCGCAGGACGGTGGGGAGGTGCCCGCGCAAGCCTCCACCCACCCACACCCGGCTCAAGAAGCCCTCGGCTCCCAGGGCGCGGTGGTACGCCACCTCGGCCGCGAAGATCTGCGGGGTGCGGCTGTAGGACGAGATGTACGAGATGTTGGTCAGGCCGGCCGAGAGCTCCTGGGCCGGAGACTTCGCGGGCGGCTCCGCCTGCGCGGGCCAGGCCACCAGCGCCAGGCAGGCGGGCAGCCACTTCATCCAGTTCCGCATCATGATCGGGGGGTTGCTCCTGAACGCGTCACGGCCTTGGTGTGCCCTGCTGCCACTACCTCCGCCGCCTCACCCTGAAACTTGCGTCAGTATTGGACGGCAGAATAGCTTCTGTCCAGTATCGAAACAGGGACGTCACATCACGTTGCACGACCTGTTGGGTTGTTCCGTTCCCACGCCGGACGAGCCCGGCGGAGACATTCGAGATGCGCCCCCCCCAGATTGAGCCTGCGACCCTCGTGGACCTGGTGGAGGCACGCGCCTCCATCGCGCCATCTCAGCGCCTGTACACCTTCCTGGAGGACTCCGAAGGCGACGAGTCCACGATGACGTACGCGCAACTGGATGACCGCGCGCGGCTCATCGCGGCGGAGCTCCAGAAGGTGGCGAAGCCCGGGGACCGGGTGATGCTGCTCTACCCGCCAGGTCTCGAGTACATCGCGGGCTACTTCGGGTGCCTCTACGCGGGCATGGTGGCGGTGCCGGCCTATCCGCCGGACCCCATGCGGCTGGAGCGGACGCTGCCGCGCCTGCGGGCGATCATCCAGGACGCGCAGGCGTCGGTGGTGCTCACCGTGGCCTTCATCCACGGCATGGGCGAGTTCCTCTTCGAGCAGGCGCCGGACCTGCGCGCCCTGCACTGGATGGCCACGGATGACCTGGCCGCGGAGCCGCAACCGGCGTGGAAGCGGCCGGAGCTGCGGCGCGAGTCGCTGGCCTTCCTCCAGTACACCTCGGGCTCCACGGGCACGCCCAAGGGGGTCATGCTCAGCCATGGCAACCTGTTGCATAACCTCGAGTGCATCGCCCGCTCCTTCGGAACGACGGAGGAGTCGGTGGGCGTCATCTGGCTGCCGCCGTACCACGACATGGGGCTGATCGGCGGCATCCTCCAGCCGCTGTACCGGGGCTTCCCGGTGGCGCTGATGTCGCCGCTGACGTTCCTCAAGCAGCCGCGGCGCTGGCTGCAGGCCGTGTCGCGCTTCGGCGCCACGGTGAGCGGTGGGCCCAACTTCGCCTACGACCTGGCCTTGCGGAAGATGACGCCGGAGGAGCGCGCGCAGCTGGACCTGAGCCGCTGGAAGGTGGCCTTCACCGGAGCCGAGCCGGTCCGCACCGAGACGATGGAGCGCTTCATGGAGGCCTTCGGGCCCCAGGGCTTCCGGCGCGAGTTCATCTACCCCTGCTACGGCCTGGCCGAGGGCACGCTCATCGCCTCGGGTGGAGACGCCGCGAAGCCGCCGCGGGTGATGACGCTGCGGGCCTCGGCGCTGGCGCGCAACGAGGTGGTGACGGCGGACCCGGCCGACCCGGACGCGCGGCTGATGGTGGGCTGCGGCCAGACGATGCCGGAGCAGGAGCTGCTCATCGCGGACCTGGAGAACACGCGGCGGTGCCCGCCGGGCCGGGTGGGTGAAATCTGGGTGCGCGGCCCGAGCGTCGCGCTGGGTTACTGGCAGCGTCCCGAGGAGACGCAACACACCTTCCACGGCCAGCTGAGCGACAGCGGCGAGGGCCCGTGGCTGCGCACGGGAGACCTGGGCTTCCTGCGCGAGGACGGGGAGCTGTTCATCACCGGCCGGCTCAAGGACCTCATCATCATCCGCGGGCGCAACCACTACCCGCAGGACATCGAGATGACGGTGGAGCAGAGCCATCCGGCGCTGCGTCCGGGGTGCGGCGCGGCCTTCGCCCTGGAGGTGGAGGGCGAGGAGCGGCTGGTGGTGGTGCAGGAGGTGGATCCGCGCAAGCTGCCGGACCCGCCCGAGTCCCTGGTGGGAATCATCCGCCAGCGCGTGGCGGAGCTGCACGAGCTGCAGCTGCACTCGGTGGTGCTCATCGAGCCGGGCTCCATTCCCAAGACGTCCAGCGGGAAGATCCAGCGCCGCGCCTGCCGCACGAGCCTGGTCGCGGGCGAGCTGCGTCCGGTGCTGTCGTGGGAGGAGTCGCGTCAGACGGAGACCGTGGCGCCCCAGGCCGCGGCGGCGCCTGTCGTGGCGGACGCGGGCCCGGTGGCGGACGAGAACGTGGAGGCGTGGCTGCTGGAGCGGCTGCCCGTGCTATTGCGGGTGCGCCGTGAGGAGGTGGACGCCTCGGTACCCCTCACCCGCATGGGCCTGGACTCGATGGCCTCGGTGGAGATGACGGGGGAGATCGAGCGGGTGTTCGGCGTGAGCCTGCCCATGGAGGCGCTGCTCCAGGGCCCGAGCACGGCCGAGCTGGCGCGCCTCATCATCGCCCGTCGCGCGGAGTCCTCCGCGACGCGCATCACCATTGCCCGCCGGACCTCGGACGTGGAGCTGCCGCTGTCGTTCGCCCAGCAGCGGCTGTGGTTCCTGGATCAGCTCGAGCCGGACAACGCCTTCTACAACATCCCCACGGCGCTGCGGCTCGAGGGCACGCTGGACGTGTCGGCCCTGGAGCGGAGCTTCGCCACGCTCCTGAAGCGCCACGAGTCGCTGCGGACGACGGTGAGCACCGTCGACGGCCGGGCCTCCCAGGTCATCGCCCCGGAGGCGAGCCTGCCCCTGCCGGTGGTGGACCTGTCCGCGCTGCCGGAGTCCGCTCGGCGGGAAGAGGCGCGCCGGCTCATCACCGAGGAGGCGCGCAAGCCGTTCGACCTCGCGCGTGGGCCGCTGCTGCGCGTGACGCTGCTGAAGCTGGGCGGGCGCGAGCACCTGCTGCTGGCGACGATGCACCACATCCTCTCGGATGGTTGGTCCATGGGCGTGCTCGTGCGCGAGCTGGCCCAGGTGTACGAGGCGTTCCTGGCGGGGAGGAAGCCGGAGCTGCCGGGGCTGCCCATCCAGTACGCCGACTACGCGCTGTGGCTGCGCGGGTGGATGAAGGGCGAGGTGCTCGAGCAGCAGCTCGGCTGGTGGCGGAAGTACCTCGCGGGAGCGCCGCCGGTGCTGGAGCTGCCCACGGACAGGCCGCGCCCGGCGGTGCAGACGTACCGGGGCGCGAAGCTGCCGGTGCACCTGCCGCGCGAGCTGGCCGAGGGCCTCGATGCGCTGAGCCTGCGCGAGGGTGTCACGCCCTTCATGGCGCTGCTGGCGGCCTTCAAGGTGCTGCTGCACCGCTGCTCGGGACAGATTGATCTGACGGTGGGCACGCCCATCGCGGGCCGCGAGCGCCCCGAGACGCACGGGCTGATCGGCCTGTTCGTCAACACGCTCGTGCTGCGCACGAACCTGGAGGCCGAGCCCACCTTCCGTGAGCTGCTCCAACGCGTGCGCGAGGGAGCGCTGGGGGCCTACGCCCACCAGGACGTCCCCTTCGAGAAGCTCGTGGACGAGTTGCAGCCGGTGCGTGACCTGAGCCGCACGCCGCTGTTCCAGGTGATGTTCGTGCTGCAGAACGCCCAGGGCGCGCTGCCGCAGATGCCCGGCCTGCGCCTGAGCACCGAGGACACGCACACGGGCACGGCGATGTTCGACCTGCACCTCTCGCTGTCCCGCGAGGAGCAGGGGCTGGTGGGCGCCTTCGAGTACAACACCGACCTCTTCGATGGCTCCACCATCACCCGGCTCGGGGTGTACCTGACGAACCTGCTGAAGGGCATCGTCGCGGACCCCGGCCAGCGCATCTCCCGGCTGCCCATGCTGCCCGAGGCGGAGCGCCAGCGCGTCCTGGTGGACTGGAACCAGACGGCGCTCCCGCGTCCCGCCGAGGCCCGCCTGCACCTCCTGGTCGAGCAGCAGGTGGACCGCACGCCGGAGGCCGTGGCCGTCACCTCCGAGGGCCAGAGCCTCACCTACCGCCAGCTCGATCAGCGCGCCAACCAGCTCGCCCACCACCTGCTGTCCCTGGGCGTGGGGCCGGAGATTCCCGTCGGCGTCTGCACCGACCGCTCCATCGAGATGGTCGTGGCCCTGCTCGGCATCCTCAAGGCCGGTAGCGCGTACGTGCCCATCGATCCCAGCTATCCCCAGGATCGCCTCGCGTACATGCTCCAGGACTCGAACGTGCGCGTGCTGCTCACCCAGCAGCACCTCGTGGAGCGCCTGCCCGCCTCCGCCGCCACGCGCGTGTGCCTGGATTCCCAGTGGAGTCAGATCGCCGCGCACGGCACCGCGCGGCCCCAGGTCCCCGTCGACGCGCAGGGGCTCGCGTACATCATCTACACCTCGGGCTCCACCGGCCGCCCCAAGGGCGCCATGAACTTCCACCAGGCCATCTGCAACCGCCTGCTCTGGATGCAGGAGGCCTATGGCCTCGGTGCCCAGGACGCCGTCCTGCAGAAGACCCCGTTCAGCTTCGACGTGTCCGTCTGGGAGTTCTTCTGGACCCTGATGACGGGTGCGCGCCTCGTCGTCGCGAAGCCCGGCGGCCACCAGGATGCCGCCTACCTCGTGGACCTCATCCAGCGCGAGCGCATCACCACGCTGCACTTCGTGCCCTCCATGCTCCAGGTGTTCCTGGAGCAGCCGGGCGTGGAGCAGTGCCGTGGCCTCAAGCGCGTCATCTGCAGCGGTGAGGCCCTCGCCGTGGAGCACGTGGAGCGCTTCCACTCCAAGCTGAAGGCCGGGCTGCACAACCTCTACGGCCCCACCGAGGCCGCCGTCGACGTGACGTTCTGGGAGTGCAAGCCGGGCGACAAGCGCCGCTCCATCCCCATCGGCCGCCCCGTGTCCAACACGCGGATGTACGTGCTGGATGGCCAGATGAACCCGGTGCCCGTGGGCGTGCCCGGTGAGCTGTACATCGGCGGCGTGCAGCCGGCCCGCGGCTACTGGAACCGGCCCGAGCTGACCGCCGAGAAGTTCGTCCCGGACCCGTACGCCACGCAGCCCGGCGCGCGCCTGTACCGCACCGGCGACCTCGCCCGGTTCCTGCCCGGCGGGGAGATCGAGTACCTCGGCCGCATCGACAACCAGGTGAAGGTGCGCGGCTTCCGCATCGAGCTGGGCGAGATCGAATCCGCCCTGTTGCAACACCCGGCGCTCAAGGAGGCCGTGGTGGTGGCCCGTGAGGACTCCCCGGGCGACAAGCGGCTCGTGGCGTACGTCGTGGCGGCCGGCCAGGAGCCCACGCGCGACGAGCTGCGGGCGCACCTCGGCAAGCTGCTGCCCGAGTACATGGTGCCGATGGCCTTCGTGTCCCTGGCGGCCATGCCCCTGTCTCCCAACGGCAAGCTGGACCGCAAGATGCTCCCCGCGCCCCAGTTCGCGCGGCCGGAGCGCACCTACGTCGCGCCGGAGACGCACGAGGAGAAGGTGCTCGCCACCCTCTTCGCCGAGGTGCTGGGCCTGGAGCAGGTGGGCGCCGAGGACAACTTCTTCGAGCTGGGCGGTGACTCCATCCGCAGCATCCCCGTCGTCGCCCGCGCCGGCCAGCAGGGCCTGCGCTTCAGCGTGGCGCAGCTCTTCCAGAATCCCACGCCGCGGGCACTGGCTCGCGCGTTGGGCAACGAGACGGCGCGTCCCGAGCAGACCCCGCGCACCTCGCCCTTCAGCCTCGTGTCCGAGAAGGACCGGAGCGCGCTGCCCGAGGGCCTCGAGGACGCCTTCCCCATGAGCTCGCTCCAGCTCGGCATGGTGTTCCACGCCGAGCTGAACCCGGAGAAGGCCGTCTACCTCAACGTCAACCACGTCCGGCTCGAGGGCCGCTTCGAGCGCGGGGCCATGGAGCAGGCGCTGGCGGACATCACCGCCCGCCACGCCATCCTCCGCACCAGCTACGCGCTGACGGGCTACTCCGAGCCGCTCCAGCTCATCCACCGCGCCGCGCAGCTGCCGCTCACCGTGAAGGATCTGCGCGGACAGAGTGCGGAGCAGCAGGAGGCAGTGCTCGCGGCCCACTACGCCGCCGAGCACCAGCAGCGCTTCGACCTGACGCGGCCTCCGCTGCTGCGCTGCACGGCGCACCTGCTCTCCGAGGACACCTTCGAGCTCGGGTGGACCGAGCACCACGTCATCGGCGACGGCTGGAGCATCAACTCGCTCATCGCCGAGCTGTTCGAGCACTACCTGGCGCACCGGGAGGGCACGCCGCCCGCCGTGGCGCCGCTGCCGGAGCAGTCCTTCCGCGACTTCATCGTCATGGAGCGCGAGGCCATGCGCGGCGAGGCCACCCGGGCTTTCTGGGCCGGCCAGGTGAAGGGGCTCGTCCCCGGCACGCTCACGCGCTGGCCGCACCCCGCCGAGAACCGTCCCGCCCCGGCCTTCCACCAGCAGCGCGTCGCCATCTCCTCCGAGCTGTCCCAGGCGCTCAAGCAGGTGGCGCGCAACGCGGGCGTCCCCATCAAGACGGTGCTGCTCGCCGCGCACGTCCGGGTGATGGGCCAGCTCTCCGCCCAGCGGGACGTCGTCACCGGCCTCGTGTGCAACGGGCGCCCGGAGACGGCGGATGGAGATCAGGTGAAGGGCCTGTTCCTCAACACCCTGCCCTTCCGGATGGAGCTGGAGCCGGGCCGCAGCTGGAGGGAGCTCCTCCAGGAGACCTTCCGCCACGAGCGCGACCTGCTCCCGCACCGCCGCTTCCCGCTCAGCGAGGTGCAGCGCGCCGCGCCCGGCGTGACGCTCTTCGAGACGATGTTCGACTTCACCCACTTCCACATGTACCGCAAGGTCATGGACCGGGGCGGGCTGAAGCTGCTCGGCTCGAGTGAGTTCGCGCGCACCAACTTCGCCCTCGCGGTGGAGGCGGGCCTCGACTTCGTCACCTCGGACGTGCGGGTGCAGCTCTACTACGACCCGAGCGACCTGCCGGATGCGCAGATGCAGGCGCTCGCGGGCCACTACGCCGCGGCGCTCGAGCAGATCGCCCGCGACCCCTCGGCCCGCCACGACGCGCGACCGCTCCTGCCGGAAGACGAGCGCAGGCGCGTGCTGGTGGAGTGGAACCAGACGGCCCTCCCGCGTCCCGCCGAGGCCCGCCTGCACCTGATGGTGGAGCAGCAGGTGGACCGCACGCCGGACGCGCCCGCCGTCACGTACGAGGGCCAGAGCCTCACGTACCGGGAGCTCGATCAGCGCGCCAACCAACTCGCCCACCACCTGCTGTCGCTGGGTGTCGGGCCCGAGGTCCCCGTCGGCGTCTGCACCGACCGCTCCCTCGAGATGGTCGTGGCCCTGCTCGGCATCCTCAAGGCCGGTGGCGCCTACGTGCCGCTGGACCCGGGCTATCCGCAGGACCGCCTCGCGTACATGCTCCAGGATTCGAGCGTGCGCGTGCTGCTCACCCAGCAGCACCTCGTGGAGCGCCTGCCCGATTCTTCCGCCACGCGCGTGTGCCTGGATTCCCAGTGGAGCCAGGTGGCCGCGCACAGCACCGCCCGGCCCCAGGTCCCGGTCGAGGCCCAGGGGCTCGCGTACATCATCTACACGTCGGGCTCCACCGGCCGCCCCAAGGGCGCGATGAACTTCCACCGGGCCATCTGCAACCGCCTGCTGTGGATGCAGGAAGCGTATGGCCTGGGGACGCAGGACTCGGTCCTGCAGAAGACGCCCTTCAGCTTCGACGTGTCCGTCTGGGAGTTCTTCTGGACCCTCATGATGGGCGCGCGCCTGGTGGTGGCGAAGCCCGGTGGGCATCAGGACCCGGGCTATCTGGTGGACCTCATCCAGCGCGAGCGCATCACCACGCTGCACTTCGTGCCCTCCATGCTCCAGGTGTTCCTGGAGCAGTCGGGCGTGGAGCAGTGCCGCGGCCTCAAGCGCGTCGTCTGCAGCGGCGAGGCGCTCGGAATCGAGCTGGTGGAGCGCTTCCACTCCAAGCTGAAGGCCGAGCTGCACAACCTCTACGGCCCCACCGAGGCCGCCGTGGACGTGACGTTCTTCGAGTGCAAGCCGGGCGACAAGCGCCGCACCATCCCCATTGGCCGGCCCGTCGCCAACACGCAGATGTACGTGCTGGACGGCCACCTGCATCCGGTGCCCGTGGGCGTGGCCGGTGAGCTGTACATCGGCGGTGTGCAGCCGGCCCGTGGCTACTGGAACCGGCCCGAGCTGACGGCCGAGAAGTTCATCCCCGACCCGTACGCCACCGAGCCCGGCGCGCGCCTGTACCGCACCGGAGATCTCGCGCGGTTCCTGCCCGACGGGGAGATCGAGTACCTGGGCCGCATCGACAACCAGGTGAAGGTGCGTGGCTTCCGCATCGAGCTGGGAGAGATCGAATCGGCCCTGTTGCAACACCCGGCCCTCAAGGAGACCGTGGTCGTCGCCCGGGAGGACGTGCCAGGAGACAAGCGCCTGGTCGCCTACTACGTGGCAACCGGGCAGGCGCCCTCGCTGGAGGAGCTGCGCGCCCACCTGGGTCAGCGGCTCCCCGAGCACATGGTGCCCGCGGCCTTCGTGCCCCTGGCGGCCATGCCCCTGTCTCCCAACGGCAAGCTGGACCGCAAGGCGCTGCCGGCTCCGGAGGGCCTGCGCCTCCAGTCCGACACGCCCTACGTGGAGCCGAGGACCGAGCTGGAGCGCAACCTCGCGCGGCTGTGGCAGGAGGTGCTCGGCGTCGAGCAGGTCGGCATCCACGACCGCTTCTTCGACGTGGGCGGCAACTCGCTGCTGCTCGTTCGAGCGCATGGCCGGCTGTGTGCCGAACTGGGCCTTGAAATCGCACTGACCGAACTCTTCAAATACCCATCCATCGGCGCACTCGCCTCCTACCTCGCTGGACGCACGAACGACGGGCCAGACCTGCGCCAGGAGAGCCAGGAGCGCGCCGACAATCGCAGGACGCTGCTCGAGCAGAGACGCCGTGTACGCAGGGCAGGCCGCGCAGAGCAGGACACAGGGGAAACGCCGGATGAGTAGTGACAACGAGGTGTCCGAGCAGTTCGAGACCATTGCCATCGTCGGCATGACGGGCCGCTTTCCCGGGGCCCGGGACCTCGAGACCTTCTGGCGCAACCTCTGTCAGGGCGTGGAAGCCCGCGTCTCCTTCTCCGACGAGGAGCTGGAGGCCGCCGGCGTGGACTCCGCTTTGCGGGGCCAGCCCGCCTATGTGCGCGCCGGCTTCCCGCTCGAGGGCCCCGAGCTCTTCGACGCGGGCTTCTTCGGCTTCAACCCGCGCGAGGCCGAGCTGCTCGATCCACAGCACCGCCTCTTCCTGGAGTGCGCGTGGGAGGCGCTGGAGCGCGCGGGCCATGACCCCGAGCGCCACCGCGGCTCCATCTCCGTCTTCGCCAGCACCAGCATCAGCAGCTACCTGCTCTACAACCTGATGTCGCGGCCGGACGTGGTGCGCTCCGCGGGGCCCTATGCCCTGCTGCTCGCCAACGACAAGGACTTCCTGGCCACGCGCGTCTCGCACAAGCTCAACCTGCGCGGGCCCAGCATCAACGTGCAGACGGCGTGCTCCAGCTCGCTGGTGGCCGTGCACCTGGCCTGCCAGAGCCTGCTGTCCGGTGAGTCGGACATGGCGCTGGCCGGCGGTGTCTCCATCGGCTTCCCCCAGCGCGCCGGCTACATGTTCCAGGAGGGCTCCATCCTCTCGCCCGACGGGCACTGCCGCGCCTTCGACGCGCAGGGCCAGGGCACCGTGGCGGGCTCGGGCGTGGGCATCGTCGTCCTCAAGCGCGTGTCCGACGCGCTCAAGGACGGCGACTTCATCCACGCCGTCATCCGCGGCTCGGCCCTCAACAACGACGGCTCCGGCAAGGTGGGCTACACCGCGCCCAGCGTGGACGGACAGGCCGCCGCCATCTCCGAGGCCCTCGCCGTCGCCAACGTGAGCGCCAGCAGCATCCAGTACATCGAGGCCCACGGCACCGGCACCCGGCTGGGAGACCCCATCGAGATCGCCGGCCTCACCCAGGCCTTCAAGGACCAGGACGCCGGCCCGGCCTCGTGCGCCATCGGCTCGGTGAAGACGAACATCGGCCACCTGGACGCGGCGGCCGGCGTGACGGGCCTCATCAAGGCGGCGCTCGCGCTGCAGCACCGGCAGCTGCCCCCCAGCCTCCACTTCCGCGAGGCCAACCCCGGGCTCAGCCTGGAGCGCTCGCCCTTCTACGTCAACACCGCCCTGCGCGAGTGGCCCGAGAGCGAGGAGCCCCGGCGCGCCGGGGTGAGCTCCTTCGGCATCGGCGGCACCAACGCCCACGCCATCCTCGAGGAGGCGCCCCAGGTGGCGCGCACCCCGAGCGCCCGGCCCTGGCAGCTGCTGGTGCTCTCGGCGCGCTCGGCCCCGGCGCTGGAGCAGGCCACGGGCCAGCTCGCCGAGCACCTGTCGCGCCACCGGGAACTGGAGCTGGCCGATGTGGCCTTCACCCTCCAGGCGGGACGCCAGCGCTTCACCCACCGCCGCGCCGTGGTGTGCCGCGGCCTCGACGACGCGCGGGCCGTGCTCTCCGGACAGCACCCCCAGCGCCTGCTCACCCAGGTGCAGGAGGCCACCGAGCGCCCCGTCACCTTCCTCTTCCCGGGCCAGGGCTCGCAGCACGTGGGCATGGCGCGCGGCCTGTACGAGAGCGCGTCCGTCTTCCGCCAGAACCTGGACGCCTGCTGCAACAAGCTCCAGCCCCTGCTCGGCGTGGACCTGCGCGAGCTGCTCCACGTCCCCGAGGCGCGCGCCGCCGGGGCCACCGAGCGGCTGCAGCGGACCGCGCTCGCCCAGCCCGCCCTCTTCGTCATCGAGTACGCCCTGGCCCGCCAGTGGATGGCCCTCGGCGTGAAGCCGCGGGCCCTCATCGGCCACAGCCTCGGCGAGTACGTCGCCGCCTGCATCGCGGGCGTGCTGTCGCTGGATGATGCGCTCGCGCTGGTGGCGGCGCGCGGCAAGCTCATGCAGGCGCTGCCCGGGGGCACCATGCTCTCGGTGGCCCTGCCCGAGCAGCAGGTGCTGCCGCTGCTCGGCGAGCGCCTGTCGCTGGCCGCCGTCAACGCGCCCTCGCTGTGCGTCGTCTCCGGCCCCACGGACGCCATCGAGGCCCTGGAGGCCCGCCTCGCGCCCCTGGGCGTGGAGCACCGCCGGCTGCGCACCTCGCATGCCTTCCACTCGGCGATGATGGACCCCATCCTCGCCCCCTTCACCGAGCGCGTGAAGCAGGTGAAGCTGTCCGCGCCGAAGATTCCCTTCGTCTCCAACCTCACCGGCACGTGGATTACGGCCGAGCAGGCGACGGATCCGCGCTACTGGACCGAGCACCTGCGCCGGGCGGTGCGCTTCGGCGACGGCGTCACCACGGTGCTGGCCTCGCCGGACGCGCTGCTGCTCGAGGTGGGCCCCGGACAGGCGCTGGGCATGCTGGTGCGCCAGGCCGGCCCGGCCGCGGTGGGCCGCACGGTGCTCTCCTCGCTGCCGCGCGCGCGGGATGAGCAGACCGACGATGCCGCCTTCCTGGAGACGCTGGGCCGCATGTGGCTCGCCGGTGTGCAGGTGGAGTGGGCGAAGCTGCACGCGCCCGAGCGCCGGCACCGGTTGCCGCTGCCCACCTACCCCTTCCAGCGCCAGCGCTACTTCGTCGAGCCGCGGCGGATGCAGGGCGGCGCCTGGGCGGAGCCCTCGCTCGAGCGGGGCCAGGAGGACGCGCAGGTGCAGCAGGCCGCGCCCTCCGCGAAGCCCTCCGGCCGCCACCAGCGTCCGGACCTGGCCAACGCCTACGAGGCGCCGCGCGGTGACACCGAGCGGGGCGTGACCACGCTGTGGGAGGAGATGCTCGGCATCGAGGGCATCGGCCTCCACGACAACTTCTTCGAGCTGGGGGGCCACTCGCTGCTGGCCACGCAGATCGCCTCGCGCGTGCGCACGCTGTTCCAGGTGGAGGTGCCGCTGCGCGAGTTGCTCGAGCACCCCACCGTCGCGGGGCTGGCCGGGAAGATCGACGCCGCCCGGGGCGCGGGCCTCCAGCTGCCGGCCGAGGTGCTGCCGCGCGTGGCGCGGGACGGCGTGCTGCCGCTCTCGTCCGCCCAGCAGCGGCTGTGGTTCTTCGACCAGCTCCAGCCGGGCACCTCGCTCTACAACATCCCCGTGGTGGTGCGGCTCGAGGGAACGCTGGACGCGGCCGTGCTGGAGCGCAGCCTGGCCGAGCTGGTGCGGCGCCACGAGTCGCTGCGCACCACCTTCGTGTCTCACGGCGGAGCGCCGGGCCAGGTCATCGCGCCCTCGGCGGAGCTGCCGCTCGTGCGGGTGGACCTGAGCGGCGAGCCCGAGGCGCGCCGTGCGGAGCAGCGGCACCAGCAGGTGCAGCGGGAGGCGATGCGGCCCTTCGACCTGGGCCAGGCCCCGCTGATGCGCGCGCTGCTGCTGAAGCTGGCCGGGCAGGAGCACGTGCTCGTGCTGACGATGCACCACATCATCTCGGACGGCTGGTCCCTGGGTGTGCTGCTGCGCGAGATGAGCGCGATCTACGCGGCCTTCTCGCAGGGGCTGCCCTCGCCGCTGCCGGAGCTGGCGGTGCAGTACGTGGACTACGCGGCCTGGCAGCAGGAGCGGCTCCAGGGCGAGGCGCTCGCCCCGCAGTTCGGCTACTGGCGCCAGCAGCTCGAGGGCGCGCCGCATGCGCTGGAGCTGCCCACCGACAGGCCCCGGCCTCCCGTGCAGACGTACCACGGTGCCACGCTCCGCACGCGGTTGCCGCTCGCCCTGAGCCAGGCCCTGAAGACGCTGGCCCAGCGGGAGGACGCCACGCCCTTCATGCTGCTGCTCGCGGCCTTCCAGGTGCTCATGTCCCGCTACTCGGGACAGGACGACATCTCCGTCGGCTCGCCCATCGCCGGCCGCAACCGCGGTGAGCTGGAGGGCCTCATCGGCTTCTTCGTCAACACGCTCGTGCTGCGCACCCGGCTCTCGACCCGGCGGAGCTTCCGCGAGCTGCTGGCGAGCGTGAAGCAGACGACGCTGGGGGCCTACGCCCACCAGGACGTGCCCTTCGAGAAGCTGGTGGAGGCACTCCAGCCCGAGCGCGACATGAGCCGCTCGCCGCTCTTCCAGGTGCTCTTCACCGTGCAGAACCCGCCCACGCTGGAGCTGGCGGCGCCGGGTCTGAAACTGAGCTCGCTGACGAGCGAGGGCGACACGGCCAAGTTCGACCTCGCCCTGACCCTGGTGGAGACGGACCAGGGCTTCACGAGCGAGCTGGAGTACAACACCGACCTGTACGAGGCCTCCACCGTCCAGCGGATGCTGGGGCACCTGCACGTGCTGCTGGAGGGCATCGCCGCCGCCCCCGAGCGCCAGGTCCGTGAGCTGCCCCTGCTCGGCGACTCCGAGCGCCGCCAGTTGCTGGTGGACTGGAACGCCACCCGCGTGGACTACCCGCACGAGTCCACCATCCCCTCGCTCTTCGAGGCCCAGGTGGAGCGCGCCCCTGACTCCGTTGCCGTGGAGTACCAGGGCCAGACTCTCACCTACCGCCAGCTCAACTCCCGCTCCAACCAGCTCGCCCACCACCTGCGCCAGCTCGGCGTCGGTCCCGAGGTCCGCGTCGGCCTGTGCCTCGAGCGCTCCCTGGAGCTCGTCGTCGGCATTCTCGGCGTCCTCAAGGCTGGCGGTACCTACGTCCCCTTCGACCCCTCCTACCCCGCCGACCGCCTGTCCTTCATGCTCCAGGACACCGGCGTGAAGGTCATCCTCACCCAGTCCCACCTGGCCAACG
>NZ_DBNGVP010000200.1:0-30990 GCF_057119385.1 Archangium sp.
TGCGAGCCAGGGGCGACGCCGTTACTCCTATGAATGACGAGGTCTGCCTGCCTCAAGGTGCGGTTCCTCTATTGCCCCCGGCCAGCGCGACGGTTCTCAATCTGTTTTGGAAGTCCAACTGTAGTACAAGGACCTCGGGCTGGAGGTTTCACCCCATGCTTTCAAGCGCGTTGTCGCTCACCTTGACGCTCCTCTCCGCAACTCCGGCGGCGGCGGTGGTGAGCGTTCCGGAGCAGCAGGTCCGGTCCGTCTTGATGCCTCCTGACGGAGGCGCCATCGATGTGTTCGTCCGGGTATTCGTCGAGCATGACGCCTACACCACTACGGCCGTGGCCTTGCCGGCTCCGGTCCAGGATGTCGAAGCGGATGCTGATGCGCTGGTGGAGCCGGAGACGAGGACGCGGGAGGAAGTCGGATGGGGGAATCGTCTGCGGGTGGCCGCCCGCCGCCCGGTGGTGACGGGCCCCGGATTGGAAGTGCGCCTCACGTTGGCGGACGAGACCCGTGTCACCTTGCGTCTCGTCACGCGGCCCAGCATCATGGACGTACTCCTGAACCTCCGGGAGCGCCCGGCCATCAACCCCGAGGAGGGTGCTCGCCTGGCGCAGGCACGACTGATGCGCCCCCAGTCCTTGGGAGAGATCGTTTCCGACAAGACCCGGCTCATCGCCGAACGAGGCTCCGAAGCGGTCATCCACCGGCTCCCAGGCAATGGTTATTCCTTCAAGCAGACCAACCGGCTCGCGCTTTCCTTCGTCGATGTCGTTCACGACGCGGGAATCTCGTACGCCACCCTGCTCATCCTGAATCGCTCGGACTCCGAATGGCCGATCGATCTGGAGCTGCTCGGTCTGGTGGGTTCAGCCAGCGGCCAGGTGCGGATCATCTCCCGTGCGTCAGAACTGGCTGTCATTCCCCCGGGAAGAATGTCCCGCATAGTCCTGGCCTATGAGACCCCTGCTTCTGATTCCGAGCTCCTGGCAACGGTAGGCGAGCCCGGTTCAGATCTACCCTGCTTGCTGGTGACGGTGATTCCATGATCTCACCGCTCGCCCAGGCGGTGATCGCGCTCGTCATGGTGGCGGGCACCGAGGAGCACGAGAAGACCGCTCCGCTACGGGCTCGCGCCCGAGCAAGCAATGCCCCAGTGTTGGACTCAGCGAAGTCCTTGGAGAACCAGAAGGGAAGCGTCATGAATGAATCGGTGAAACCCCAATCGCGCCGCACTCCTGGAAGGGATGGCTGCTCGAGAGTCCTGACGGCCATGACGGGAGCATGCCTGATCGCCGGTTGCTCGGGCGTTCGCGTGCTCCCAGATGGGACAGCCGCATGTTCTCCAGAGGCCATCGCTGAAACGAGGCGTCTGGGTATCCCGCCACACTCCTATTTCACCGTGGAGGTCCTGGGATTGCCCGGAAGCGTCGGCGACGTGGCCCTCATCCAGGAGGGTCCCATCGAGGTCCGTGTCATGAGTCCTGTCTATACCTACGTTCCGGATGAGATCGCCAAATCCCCACTCTGCACCGATCATCCATCCAGTTGGGTCGTTCCACCTGAATGCAAGGGGAGGACGATCGTTACCGATACGGCGCTGCTCTACGGTGAGGCCCGCTTCAAGGACGAGCGCGTCCAGCTCCGTCTCCACCAACTGCGAGACCTGGGAATGATCGGTCCATTCTGCGGGGTCATCGCGCAGCGGCGTTCGCTATCGATGGTGGGCCTGGAGAAGAATCCGCCCGAGGCCTTGAGAATGCTGGGCATGAAGCAACCGCCTCCGGGGACGGTGGCCGTCTGGTCTCTCGCCGAAGTGCTGATCGTCGAGGATGAATCGCAGAAGCCGAGGCTTTGACAAGGAGCTGGATGTGACGCGAGTCCAGGAGGAACTGGTCTCGGCCATCAAACAAGGAGACGAGGCCCTCGCCCGGAAGCTGGTGTTCCAAGCCGGGACGGGCTCCCGGCAGGTGCGCGCCGTACTGGAAGCCATGCTGGAGGAGCCCGCGGCACTCTCGAGACAAGCGGCGGTGTTCGGCCTGGGGGAAGTAGGCGGCACGGCCAGCGTCCGGCGCCTGGAACAGCAGCTCGCTCTGGAGGAAGCACGCCAGGATTACGACGGGGAGACCGTGGCGGAGGACATCACCCGCGCGCTGGGCCGTATCGAGGAAGCAAGTGCGAGGGCGAGCCTGGTCCGGAAGCTGGAGCGGCTGGTGGCCAGCAAACCGGAACGCTCGGCCATCAATGAGCTGGCGTGCGCGCTCTGGAGAAGGAGACATCCGGACCTGATCGCCACCGTGCGCAAGAACCTGGAGCACCTCGCTCTACCAGCCCCACATGGCCTGCACGGTCTTCTGGTGTTGTTGGAGAAATCGCCGGAGGAACTCGCGGTCTGGGCCCGAGACCCATCGGTGCCACCGGAAGACAAGACGCGAGTGCTCATACTGCTCCAAGAAGAGATACCGGACTCCCTTGTGCCGGTACTGCCCGCGTTCATCTCCACGGAGCATGCCTTGCTCGAGCCGGCGATACGTGAGCAGGGCGAAGCCGCTTATTACTGCGAGCGCCTGCTCTCCCTGATCCTCTTGCACCGGGAGCGGCTCATGCCCACGTTCGAGGAAGAGACACGCGCCCTGCTGCGTAGCTTGTCTCGGGAATTGGTGGGATCCGTCTCGGCCAATTGCTCCATCCGGGCCGCGATACTCCTGAAGTTCGTGGGACGTTCAGAGGATGCCGCGCTCATCAAGGCCCACCGGCCTCCTGACCCGGTGGGAGCCAAGGTCTTCGATGATGCCGCACGGGCACTCGACGACGCAGGGAAGCACTGACTCACGGCAAAGATGCTCGGGGGCCTGGAGCACCTGACGGTGAGCGACCTGGCCTCGGGAGAGCGGCACCGGGTCACCCTGCCCGAGCAGGTGTACGAGGTGGGGCTCGCGCGGAACGAGGAATGCAACACCCAGGAGACGGTGCTCGGAGGGAACGAGCCCTCGCGCTACACCACCGAGCGGCTGCACGTGACGGCGGTGGACGACACGCGCATCCCGGTCAGCATCGTCTACCGCAAGGACGGCAGCGCGCCCATGTACCTCAAGGGCTATGGGGCCTACGGCGCTACGCCCTCCCTGGGCTTTTTCGCCAATGACCTGTCCATGAGCACTGCTGGCGGGGGCTGTGCTCAACCTGCGCCCGGACCTCTTCCGGGTGGCGCTCGTGCACGTCCCCTTCGTGGACGTGCTCACCACGATGATCGACCCGTCCCTGCCGCTCACATCCAGCGGCTACTGCTCAGCCAGCGTCAGTGGATAGAGGGCTCGGTGGTTCACGTTCTCCTGATACACCGCCAGGTGAGACTTGCCGCCGATGGTGATGAAGGCGTGCCTGGTGGTGGGAGGAGTCTTCGCGAGCCATGACTCCGCATCTTCCTTCGAATCGAATGCGGCCACGGCCGGGAGCAGACCCTCCTCCAGGTGACGTCCGATGAACTCCTTGAGGGTTGGAATCGGAAGAAAGCCAGGCTCCCTGCGCTCGCGGCTCCGCTTGACGGAATGGTATTGATTCCCGATCAGCACCCTTGCTCCGTACGGTGGGACAGATTGCTCGTCCAACCATGCTTCCGCTTCGGAGTCCGTCTTGAATGCGGCGATGACGGGCGGAAGGGTGTCGGTCTCCCAGTAGTGAAGGTACTCCTCAAAGCCCTTCTTCTGGCCAGAGACCTCGACGAAGGCGAGTGCGTCCATCACCGCGAGGAGGATCTCCTTCTCCTCGGCGGAGGAAGCATTCCTTCGGATGCGCTCGAGGAACTCGGTGACCTGGACGAAGGAAGGAGCGGGGGAAGGGCCGGCGGTTCCGCTCGTGCGGAATTCGTCGAAGCGATAGAGCTGGCCGGTGAAGTAGATGAAGGCAACCGCGCCATTCGCCACATCGAGGAGCTCACGCTCCTCCTCCGACACACTGCCCTCCTGATACCCGCCGAGCAGTGGCATGGCATCGCCCGGGAAGTGTTCGATGATCATGGGATGGACGTACTCGGCGAGTCAGGGTAATGCAACCTCCCTCCGGCGTCCTCCAGAACGGCCTCACGGCCCGGCCTGGGGGCCGAAGGACTCGGCGCCGCGAGGCTGGCGTCCGTAGGCCTCGCCCGGATTCAGCGGCGCCAGCCAGAGCAGGTCGATGGCCGTCTTCCCATCCGCCGCGTAGAGGGACACCTCGGGCCTCTGTGGATCGAGCGTCGCGCCCAGTTGTGCCGTCCCGGCGGCCCCCTGACGGAAGGTGACGGCCTGTCCCGGCCCGACACCGAGCGCCGGCAGCGTCCACTGTCCGGGCACGCGCGTGAAGCCCGAGAGCAACAGGCCTCCCACGGACACCGGCGCGGAGCCCCGGTTGTACAGCTGCACCCAGAAGGCCCCCGATGCATCCCGGCCCACCCGGTCGATGACCAGCGCCCCACTCCCGAGCGACTCGATGTCATGGATGTGCTGGAGCAGCCACTTGCGGCGCTCGCGCACGAAGCGGTGGAGGTGCTCGGAGCTGCCCGCGGCGTGCGCGGGGCTGATGTACGGATCCACCGTCTTGCCGTCCGGCCCGGGCATGATGAACGGGGCGAGCAGCGTGTGCATGGCGTCCACGCGCGGACCGATGTTCTCCTCGGTGAACCACGTGTCGAGCAGCTTGCGCAGCCGCTCCACGTACCGGGCGCGCAGGCCCGGATCGTCGTAGATGCGCGTGGAGAGCGTGCTCCAGGCGGGCTTCATGTCCTGCATGTCCGGGAAGGTCCGGCGGAACTCGGCCAGCTCGTACACGTGCGGGTCGTAGGCCGTGAAGCTGAAGAGCGGATGATCCTCCTTCGCGCCCTGCTTCACGCCGTTGGTGCGGTTGTAAAGCGACAGCGCGTTGTTCAAATCCCACGGCACGTACGTCCACTTCCCCGTCTCTCGGTCGTAGGCGAGATAGCTGCGCGAGTCGCCCTGCAGGTCGTTGTCGATGAACGTCTCCAACGCCAGCCAGGTGAGGTAGTCCTCCAGCTCCAGCCGCTCCTGGACGAAGGCCGGGAACTGGTGCGGCGCCGTGCGGTTGATGCCCTCGAGGAAGCTCCACAGCCGGTCCCACGGCTCCTTCTCGTTCGTCTTCTTGTCCCAGCGCTCCTGGTACTGCTCCTGCGGCGGCTGGTGCATCTCACAGTCGTGCATGCCACAGCGGTACAGGTCCCCGTCCTCATCGAAGTCGTGGGCCTCGAGGAAGTCCTTGTTGACGGACTCCAGCTCGGTGAAGACGCCCTCGTATTTCGTGATGACGCCCCCGTCTTCCTGCACGAGGTGCAGCTTCACGTGGACGTAGCGCGCCCGAGGCACGCGCAGGCCCACGCTCGCCGCCAGGTCGTACCAGAGCTTCTCGGTGAGGTAGCCGCCGTCCTTCCACGTCGCCAGCAGCTCGATGTTCTTCTTCCCCTCGAAGCGCTCCTCCTTCTTCTCGAAGCGCACATCCCAGGACTTCTTCACGATGCGCGGGTCCGTCTTCGTCGAGCGTCCGCGGAAGCTCAGCACCGCCGGGTACGTGCGGCCCTCGTGCGTGAAGCGGCCCTCCACCTGGAACTTCTGCGAGGCAGGATCCGGAATGTGCGCCCAGAGGGCCTGGTAGTCCTTCTGTGTCAGCGTCAGCTCATAGGTGGAGATGGACGTCTGCAGCGCCGGCCACCGGGGCTTCTCGGGCGAGGGCCTCGAGCCCGTCTGGCGCCCACCGTCTGGCATGCCCGCGTCCGGTGGCGTCCCGGCATCCGGCGTTCCCGCGTCCGGTGGCGTGCCCGCATCGGGGCGGCCCGCGTCCGGCGTCCCGGCGTCGGGCTGCCCGGCGTCGATGATGTCCGTGGGGTCCTTGCGCGCGTCAGGTGCGGGCTCGGTCGAGCCACAAGCGCCCAGGAGAAAGAGCAGTCCGGTGAGCAGCGCGATTCTCATGCGCTCCATCGAGGAGCAAGGGCTGCGCCAGGGCTGTCGTCCTGTCCGCGACAGGAGTCAGGGCAGCCCTCGGGTAGGACATGAGAAGCGGGCTACCCAGGGCGGGTGGAACGCATGCCTTGGAGAGCACTCACGGAGACGCCGAGGGGCGCGCCGGTTCCCTGGCTTCCGCTCGAACCCGCAGAGGCACTCCTCAGCAGGCAGGTTGTTCGGCTACCGACACCCGCCCCCGCCATCCGTTGAGCAGTGGATCAGCACACAGAATGCTGCCCCGCATGAGAGAAACCTATGCTCCCTCCAGGGTGATTGCAGTGGGCGTGGCCTTCATTCTCGTTTCTTGCAATGTGACGCGCCACTCAGCCGCCGCGCCTACGGGCCCCGAGAACCTGGCCAGATACGCACTCGTTCTCGAGTCTCGACCCGGTGAAGAGGTGACGCACGCCTGGACACCCGTCGCGGACCTCGAGCTGACGCAGTATCAGCGTCAACTGGCACTGGCGCGACCCCATGGGCGGCTGGAGCAGACAAGCACCCGGCCCATGACCGACGATCAGATTCGCGAAGCGTGCTTCGAAGTCTACGAAAATTGCATGACGAGGTGTCTGGACAATCCCATTCCACGCTGGGCCAGCAGCTATCGCTCCAGATACCCGAACACCGCCGGAGGAAGAAAGGCGGCCAGAGAGGCTTTCTGCGGCGAGGAGTGTGCCAAGGAGCGCGACGCCTGCGTTCAGAAACTCAAGCGCAGTACCCAGGAAACCTTCGAGTTCTCCTCCGCTGAGGGTGCCATCGACTGGCTCGAGCGGCACAAAAAGGAGATCGCCGTGGGCACCGTCATCGTGATCGCGACCGTGGTCTTCGTTGCTGTCGCTTGCGGAGCGGGCGGGTGTCTCCTCTTGATTCCGCTCGTTCTCGTTGCCTCCGCGGACATCCCCGCCGGGTCCCAGCTCACGGAGGCCCTCCCATGAAGAGCGGCAACTCCCTCGGCGACGCGATGCTGCGGCTGCTCGAGTCCCTGAGGAAGAGCGAATCGGAAGAGGAAAGAAGGATTCTCGAGATTGCCAGCGGCGCGGCGGCGTTCCTCTCCCGCTCCGGCCAGCGCCATCGCTTCGAGGATTTCAACAAGGCCATGAAGCCCGGGCCCATCCCATCGGTGTCCTTCGCCGAAGAGATTCGCTTCCTCGAGCATTGGTGGGCCCGCGCGCCCTCGGCCAGCGAGAAGGACTCCCTGCTCGTTGCCATCCGTGCGCTCGCATACATCGAGTCCTCCGGACAGCGAGAGGCCCTCGACGATTACCTCGTCTACTGGCGGAACAGCACACTCCCCCCCGTCATCGCGGTCTTCCAGACTCGCGACGAGGCGGAAGCCTGGATGGACGCGCAACTTCCCCCCCCCACCATGGCGAGCATTCTCATCGCGGACAGCTATCACCTCGTGCTCGCCAGCCGTGAACGAAGGGAGCCCCTCTTCGCCCGGGTGCCCATCGTCGCCGAGTTCATCGAGGGCGCACTGGACAACGGCCTCCCACCGGCAGTGGCCTCATTCGAGACGCGTGAGCAGGCCGAAGCGTGGCACGCGAGTGTTCCCGACCCCCCAAGGCATGCCTTCATCACCATCCAGGGCGAGCACCATGTGGCCGCCTACTGGAAGAACGTCAATCACCGCGCGCTCTATCCCTTCACCCTGGCCGATGAGTTGAAGAAGGAGAGGCGCGAGCGGGATGAGCGACTCGCCCATCGTGAAAAGGACGAAGGGGAGTAGACGAACTCGGCGTCCTCCTTCACCTCATTGCGGGTGGAGCGCTGGAATGGGCGGGCGCCGGTTCCCTCGCCTCCATGCGCATGCGCTGGATGAGCGATTGGTAGTACCGGTGCAGCGAGACGTTGAGCGGATCCACGCGGAGCGCCTCGGCGTAGCGCGCCAGTGCGCCATCGAGCACGTCCTGCGCCTCCAGGAGGATGCCCTCGTCGAAGAGCGCACGCGCGCGGGACTCGGCATCCGGACGGGCGGCGAGGAAGGCCTGGCGCAGGCGCTCCACGGCGTTCAACTGCACCCCGGCGGCAATGCACCGGGCCACGCCCCGGAAGTTGCCCCGCGAGGCATCGAAGCGCGCACGGGCCAGGGGCTCGCTGAGCGTCTTCCGGGCGGTGTCCACCTTCTCCCGGAGGGCCTCGAGGGCCCGGCGCTGCTCGGCCGGCAGGGGCCGCTGCCAGAAGGGCTCCAGCCGGCGCTCGGCCTGGACCACGCGCCGCATCACCTCGGCGAAGTCCGCATGCGGGTGGACGGCCAGCAGCGTGTACGGATCCTGGCTGCACGTGGCGGCGCGCGACAGCAGTTGGGCGAGCTCCGGGTCCGGCGAGGGCTCCGCGGGAGGCGGGGCCAGCGCCTGGGCAATCAGCCGGCGCACGTCGTCCGAGGGCTCGGAGAACTGGAGGATGTAGCCCTGACGGCCGCCCCAGGTGCGCGCCTCCTCGGAGGGAAGCAGGCGCACCACGTCGCAGGTGCAGGCGAGCACCCAGCCATTGAGCGAGAGCTCCACCTCGAGGCGCGCCCCAAGCCGCGGCAGCGGCCCATCACAGGCGATGCGCAGCCCCTCCTGGCTCACGTCGTTCACGAACACCGGCTGCAGTCCCCTGCCCTCGGGGTCCTCGACCCGCACGTGGAAGGCGGGAGGCGCCAGGCAGCCGAAGGCGGGCCGCCGCATGGCCTCGTGCAGGGCGGAGCGGAAGGCACGGGCGGTGGTGAAGCGCTCGTCCGGACGCAGCGACATGGCCTGCATCAGCACCGCGGACAGCGCGGGCGGCACGCGCGACTCGAGGATGTGCGGCGGCAGCGGCTTCGTGGGCTTGTGGACGAGCAGCATCTCGCCCATGCGCCCGCCACCGCCGAAGGGCAGCCGTCCGGTGAGCAGCCGGTAGCCCAGCACCGCGAGCGCGTACAGGTCCGCGCGGCCATCCGGCTCGGCGCGCACCCACAGTTCGGGCGCGAGGTAGCCCGGGCTGCCCACCACCATGCCCGCGGCGAGCTCCTCCTCGGTGAAGCCCGCGGCCAGCGTGGCGGACATGCCGAAGTCGAGCACCTTCACCCGCCGCTCGCCATCGCGGCCCGTGGTGAGGATGAGGTTCTCCGGCTTGATGTCGCGGTGGACGGCACCGCACGCGTGCGCGGCCTCCAGGCCCTCGAGCACCTGCGAGAGGAGGAACACGACCTCGGCGGAGGGCAACGGCAGCGGCAGGTGCGACAGGGCCGTGCCGTTGACGTACTCCATGAGGAGACAGTGGTGCCCGTTGGGCGCCTGGCGCACGTCGAGCACCCGGGCCACGTTCGGGTGGAGGATGTGCTGAGCGGAGCGGGCCTCCGAGTAGAAGCGGCCGAGCACCGCGGGATTGCTGGCCAGGTGCGGGTGGAGCACCTTCACCGCGAAGTTCGCACCGCTGGAGGGGTGCTCGGCGAGGTACACCGTCCCGAGCGCCCCGGCGCCCAGCTTGCGCACGAGGACGAGGGGCCCATAGCCCATCCCGGACAGCGTCTCGCTGTCCTCCGGAGGACCCTCGGGCCGGATGCATGAAACAGTCGTTGGATGATCATTGAAGCAGTGGTTGCAACCCATCGCCGCCCCCCAGCGGCGCTCGCCTGAACGGCAGCGCCCCCTGGAGTGTTGCAACCTGCATGCACCCTTGCTTCGTCACGCACTCAACGTGACAAGCGCCGGAAGTGCCGTGGCGCGCCGTCGGAAAGACGGAGTCGTCCGGTAATTCCTGCAAACACAGCCCTGAAAGAACGGGGGTCCCTCTTCACTCTCGAGAGAGGAGAAGGAGGTACGGAGCCCACCGGACCGGGTTTCAGTGGATGACTTTGGAGAGGTCCTCGAGGGCCGGTAGGCGGGTGGGAGGCGTGTGGTGCGTGTGGTCGTAGAAGCACCCGGTCCCGAGCTGTTCGATCAGCGCGCGCTCCCGCGCATCGCCCTGCTCGGTGCCCGCCTCGGTGGGCAGCTCGTAGGGCTGGACGAGGACGAGCTCCTCACCGAGCATCTTGCGGCAGTCCTCGGGCAGTGAGGCGAGGCGTTCGCCGAACATGCGCACGAACGGAGGACCGAAGAAGTTGCGCCAGAAGAGGCCGGAGAGGCCCGCGCTGTAGTTGCGGAGGGTGAAGGTCTCGATGGAGCCGTGGCCATTCTCGGCGGGAATCTCACGCCGCGTCTTGCGTTGGATGTCCTCGGCCAGGGAGGCCTCCGCCAGCGGGGAACTCACGAGGCGCATGATTTCAACCACCTGCTCAAGATGAGCGGCACGCCATGCGGGCTTGGACGCTAATTTCGCGGAAGCCCTCCACGCAATGTCTCCGTTGTAGCAATAAGGCCGGGAATCATAGCGGGCGGGAGAGATGCAGAGGAAATCACTGTCCGTCCGTGCCGCGATGCAGAGGGACTGATGTTCCTCGTAGGTAGCAACAAGCGCGCCGTAGTCGATGTGGCCAGGTACAAGCTGGTTCTCGAACGAGGGGACGTGCTCGTATCGCCTGGGCACGAACCACTGGTACTTCTCGAAAACGAGCCGAAGAAGCTCCCGAACCATCGCGCTTGATGGCTTGCCCGGAGGAAGAGCGATGTTCGACTTGAGATAGCGAAAACGAGGCATGAGCGGGTCTCAAGGTGAATACCTCACGCTCGCCTTCCCGTCATTCTCCAGCTTCTTGAGGGCATAAAGCAGTGGTTCGGTCAAATGTGTCTTCCCCGAAGGATGCTTCGCGGAACGAACCCACAGCTCGATATGCCCGCCATGATCACGCACATACTCGATCATGGCCTTGAGGTTCCCCGAGTAGGCCAGTTCCTGGCGGCCCTTCGCCTCGATGAAGCGATAGGGCTCGCCCCACACCAACTCGCTGGGGTTGCCGCGCACGGAGTCCGGGATGAACCCCACGGCGCCCTTGCCCAGCGGAGGCATCATCACCGACGTGTTCTTCACGTAGCCCTCCGCCTTGAGAATGCCGTCCTCGAAGACGTTGCCCGCCTGCTTGTTGGCGAGGATGGAGCGGTAGAGCCGTTCCCACTCGGGGTCCACGGAGGAGGAGAAGCTCCGGTACTTGCGCGGGTTGCGGAACTGGTAGTCCACCCAGCACTGGGCCATGTGCTGGGGCGTCCCCGGCAGCAGCCACGTCCCATCCGGCAGCGTGCGCATCCCCAGCACGGGCAGCACCTGCCCATGTCCCAGGGCATTGGCGGCCATGCGCAGGGGCTGCTCCAGCGTTCCGGCCACCCGCTGGAGGAAGACCAACTCCGCGCCGGTCAGCGTTCCGCCCCTGTCCGCGGCTCGCTGGAGGACGCGCTCGATCTCCTTCACGTCCTCGGGGCCCAGATGTGAAGCAACGCGGGAGAGCGCCCGCACCTCGTCCAGGCTCCTGCCGGTGACGAGCGCCACCCGCTGGAGCGCGGCCTCTCCTCCCTGCTTCAGCAGCTTGCCGTTGGCGAACGGCAGCAACACCCCCAGCAGATGGATGAAGCGCTCGGGATTGCTGAGCGGATGTCCGGTGAGGCTGTAGCCGGACATGGCCGCCGACAGGTCCGTCACCTCGCCCAGGATGGGCGTGAGGCCAACGGCCAGTTCCACCACCCATTCCTCCGCCGTGTATACGTCCTCGGGCGGCGGCGTGTAGTCGAGGTGGGGTGGAGCCCTCTTACCCAGGTCGATGGCAGTGGCCAGAGCCGAGCGGCTGGCCAGCAGGTAGAGCGCGACCTCCGAGGGACTTCGCCGCAGGAAGTCCGGGTCCTGGGTATGGCTGTAGGCCCAGGCGAGCGTGGCCCGCACGAGCGCATCCAGGGACTTCTCGCGCAGCGGATGCTCGGTGAGGAGGTGGCCGGGAGCGATGCGCCGCAGGTGCGCGGCATGCGTCTCCATCAGACGCATCCCCCACTGCAGGTACTCCTCCAACTTCTCCTCCACTGCCTTCCAGCGTGCTTCTTCCTCCGGACGTGCCCAGTCCCCACCCGCGCCAGACGCCGGAGCCGAGGACAGGGCCCACGTCCGGGTGCGCGAGGCCCGCCAGGACTCCGGCCCCGCGCAGGCCAGCAGCAGGAGCAGCAGGACGCCCCCCATTCTCCACCCGGGTGCGTCCCGTCTCCCGCGCATGGCCACGGCCTACAGGTACTTCTCGCGCTTGCGGGCCTTGAGGGCCTCCACCACCTTGCGCACGTCCTGGCTCTTGTCCTTGGGCACCACCAGCACCGCGTCGCCCGAGTCCACCACCACCATGTCCGTGAGCCCCACCACCGTCAGCGGACGCTTGTCGGCCAGCACCACGCAGCCCTTGCAGTCCACCACCACTGCCTCGGCACCCGAGATGACGTTGCCGTGCTCGTCCGCCGGCCGCACCTCCGGAATCGCCGCGAAGGAGCCCACGTCGCTCCAGCCGAAGTCTCCCGGCAGCACCGCGATGTTGCCCGCCTTCTCCATGACGCCGTAGTCGATGGAGATGGAGGGCAGCTTCGGGAACACCCGCTTGAGCACCCCCGCGAAGGTGCGCTTGCCGGCCGCCTTGCGCAGCGCGTCCAGCCCCTTCTTCATCTCCGGCATGTGCTTCGCGAAGGCCTCCAGGATGACGTCCGCCCGGAAGACGAAGATGCCCGCGTTCCACAGGTACTCGCCCGACTCCACGTAGCGCTTCGCCGTCTCCGTGTCCGGCTTCTCGCGGAAGGCCTTCACCTGCCGGCCCCCGCCCTCCAGCGCGTCACCCACCTGGATGTAGCCGTAGCCCGTCTCCGGACGGTGCGGCTTGATGCCCAGCGTGACGAGGTGCCCCTTCGCCGCCACCTGCGCCGCCTCGGCGATGGTCTTCTTGAAGCCCGCCACGTCCGCCACGTGGTGGTCCGAGGGCAGCACCACCAGGATGCCCTCCGGGTCCTTCGCCGCCACCTGCACCGCCGCCAGGGCGATGGCCGGCGCCGTGTTGCGCGCCACCGGCTCCACCAGGAGGTTCTTCTTGGGCAGCCCCTTCACCAGCTTCGCCGCCTGCTTCGCGTGCAGCGGACCGCAGACGATGAGGGTGTCCTTCACCGAGGCCAGGCCCTTGAGCCGGATGGCGGTGTCGGTGATGAGCGGGTTCTTCGAGGCCAGGGGAAGGAACTGCTTGGGACGCGCCTTGCGCGACAGGGGCCAGAAGCGGGTACCGGAGCCGCCGGCCATGATGACGGGATGGAGGGTCATGGGCGGCGCACCCTAGCGTATTGCCCGCCGCTCGCCAGGGGCTCGCTCGCCCGGCTGCCCCACGAACGTCGGCAGGAGTTTTGACCCCGCCCCGAAAAGCCAGTCTCATGCCGGCGCGTTGGAGTCCAAGCACACATCGGCAGGTTTGACGCTCGCCCTCACCCTGGCGCTCGCGGTGGGGCTGTCGCTCGCCCCGCTCCCCGAGGCGTGGCGGCCCATCCCCAGCCTCGCCCAGGGGCCGGTGGTGCCGCAGCTCATCGCGCTCGTCACCACCTCCAGTGCCGCCGCCAAGCGCAAGGCCATCGGCGTCGAGCCCGACACCGGCCCCGCCCCCGAGGTGCCCGACCTCCCCCCGGAGGAAGAAGAGACCGAGGTCGTCGAGGCCGACACCTCCTCCGATGGCGGCACCGTGGCCCCGCCGCCCGCCGTCGCCGAGTCCTCCGACACACTGGGCATCGCGAACCTCGGCCCCGCCACGCTCGCCAAGGCCCTGCGCATGGAGGCCCTGCGCGAGAAGATGGGCTCCAAGCACGTGGACCTCGACCCGGGCTGCCGCCGCATGGGCGCCTCCGGGTGCGAGGAGGGCGGGTTGGAGCCCTTCTTCAAGGCCCTGCGCGGGCTGCACAACGGCAGCCGCACCACGCCCGTGCGCGTGGAGCACCTGGGTGACTCGCTCATCGCCTCGGACCACATCAACGACGTGGTGCGCGAGCGGTTGCAGGAGCGCCACGGCTCGGGCGGCAAGGGCTTCCTCTACATCGACCGCCCCACCCGCTCCGGCCGCGGCGTGCGCGCCGGCCAGGCCTCCGAGGGCTGGGAGTTCATCCGCATCATCGACCGCGCGCCGCCGAAGGACCGGCTGCCCTTCACCGGCGTGGCCTTCACCGCGGGCGTCAAGGGCTCCCAGGACGTGCGCTTCGACATCGGCGACGCGCGCACGGCGGAGATCTTCTTCCTCGCCCAGCCGATGGGGGGCTCCCTGCAGGTGCTCGCCGACGGCAAGCAGTTGCAGCGCCTGCAGACGCGCTGGACTCCCGCCGAGGTGGCCAGTGCCCGGGTGAAGCTGCCCGAGGACGCCAAGACGCTGACGCTCAAGACGCGCGGCAAGGTGGAGCTGCACGGTGTCTCGATGGAGAACGGCAAGCCGGGCGTGGTGTACGACACCCTCGGCCTGCCGGGCGCCTACGCGGGCGTGTTCCTGCGCACCCATCCGCCCTACTTCCGCGCGCAGATGCGCCAGCGCAAGCCCTCGCTGGTGGTGCTCATGTTCGGCGGCAACGAGGCCTTCCGCCTCTCGCGCGACTGGACGAAGCCCGAGGAGATCAAACAGGAGGCCGAGCAGCTGGTGAAGCTGGTGCGCGAGTCCGTGCCGGACGCCGCGTGCCTCGTCTGGTCTCCCATCGACGCGGCCGTGCGCACCATGGGTGGGGAGCTGATTCCGCGCCGGGGCTCGCGCATGGTGGCGGACATCTTCCGCGACGTGGCCAAGGAGGGCGGCTGCGCCTGGTGGGACGCGCTCGAGGCCATGGGCGGCGAGGGCGCCGCCATCCGCTGGCTGTCCGCGGGCATGCTCAACGAGGACCTCATCCACCCGCGCGCCCGGGGCTCGGACCTGCTGGGCCACCTCTTCGACCTGGCCATCCAGCGCGCCTACGCCGCGAGCAGCCCGCCCCGCATCGCCGCCGAGCCCTCGGGCCTGCAGAACACCGAGAAGTCCCTCCTCTCCACCTTCCGGCGCCTGAGCAAGCTGGAGAAGGGCGAGGACGCGCGGCTGGGCATCCTCCAGATGGGCGCCTCGCACACGGCCTCGCACTCCTTCACGGATGCCATGCGCAACGCGCTGGCGACACGCTTCGGCGACGCCGGGCGCGGCTACATCTCCGCGGGCAAGCCGTCGGACCGGCTGAAGCCCGCGGGTGTCTCACGCGAGCTGACGGGCGAGTGGACGGTGGAGGACGCGCTGCAGGCCACCACCCCCGGACAGGCCTGGGGGCTCAGTGGCACCCGCGCGGTGGGAGCTCCCGGCGCCTCGCTGCGCATCCGCTTCTGCGAGGGCTGCACCGCCGCCGCCACGCCTCCCGCGCGGCTCTCCCTGTACTGGCTGGACGGTCCCGGCAGCGGGCGCATGGAGGTGAAGGTGGATGGCCACGCCATGCCGCCCGAGCCCGCGCCGCCCGAGCCCTTCACCTCGCCCACGGTGCGCATCCGCTCCTTCCCCGTCACCGGCCCGGCCCACGAGCTCGAAGTGCTCAACCAGGGTGGTGGCCCGCTCACCGTGCTCGGCGCGGCGCTGGACCTGGAGCAGAAGGGCATCGCCTATGACGCGGTGGGCCTGCCGGGCTCCACCGCCTCCACGCTGGCCAGCGTGGACCCCCAGGCGCTCTCCGCGCAGCTGTCCTCGCGCAAGCCCCAGCTGCTCGTCTTCTGGTACGGCACCAACGAGAGCGGCCAGCCGGACCTGGACGCGGAGAAGCTGCGCACCGAGTACGGCGCCCTCATCTCCCGGCTGCGCAAGGACGCGGGCGGGGCCGAGTGTCTCGTCATCGGCACCACGGACCGGCTGCAGCAGGGCAAGGACGGCAGCTGGGAGGAAGCGCCCGCCCTGGCCCGCGTGGTGACGGCCCTGCCCGAGGTGGCGCGCGCCCAGGGCTGCGCGTACTGGTCTCCCCGGGCGGCCATGGGTGGGGACTGGAGCATGCTGCGCTGGCAGCGCGACGGCCTGGGCCACACCGACGGCATCCACCTGACTCCCGAGGGCTACGAGAAGCTCGCGGGCTCGTTCCTCTCCGACCTGCTCGCGGCCTACGAGGTCTTCAAGACCCAGCCGCCAGCGCTCGCCGCGGAGGGCGGCTGACGTGTATTTCCACAGCCTCCAGTTCCTCTTCTTCCTCACCGTCACCTTCAGCCTCTACTGGGCGCTGCACCGCCACAAGTGGCCGCGGCTGGCCGTGCTGATGGTGGCGAGCGTCTTCTTCTATTCGATGTGGACGCCCTGGCCCCTGGTGCTCTTCTTCGGGGCCACGGGCATCAACCACCTGTGCATCAAGGGCTTCCGCCGCTCGCAGAAGCCCGGGGTTCGCAAGGCGCTGTTGACGGTGTCCATCGTCAGCACGCTCGGGGTGCTGTGCACCTTCAAGTACGCGGACCTGTTCCGCGAGACGGCGGTGGCGCTGCTCGGCCCGCTGGGCGTCCACGTGCGCACCCAGCCCTTCGGCCTGCTGCTGCCGGTGGGCCTCTCCTTCTTCACCTTCCAGGCCCTCAGCTACGTCATCGACCAGTACCGGGGGGAGATCCAGAAGGAGCACTCGTTCTTCGAGCACCTGCTCTACCTGCTCTTCTTCCCGCACCTGGTGGCCGGCCCCATCGTGCGCGCCTCGCACCTCATCGAGCGCTTCGACGACACGCCCTCCCTCACCGCCGACGAGGGAGGCCGCGGCCTGTATCGCATCGCGGTGGGCCTGGCCAAGAAGCTCATCATCGCGGACGTGCTGGGCAGTGGCCTGGTGGACCCCGTCTTCGCCTCGCCCGAGGCGTACACCTCGGCCGAGTGCCTCGTCGCGGCGGTGGCCTACAGCTTCGAGCTCTACTTCGACTTCTCGGCGTACTCGGACATCGCCATCGGCACGGCGGCGCTCTTCGGCTTCAAGTTCGCGGAGAACTTCAACCGCCCCTACCTGGCGACGAACCTCTTCGACTTCTGGGGCCGCTGGCACATCAGCCTCTCCAACTGGCTGCGCGACTACCTCTACCGGCCGCTGGGCGGCAACCGCGTCTCCAAGCCGCGCGCGCTGCTCAACCTGATGATTACGATGGGCCTGGGTGGACTGTGGCACGGAGCGGACTGGCGCTTCGCCATCTGGGGTCTCGCGCACGGCGCCATGGAGTGCTTCATCCGCGTGTGGTGGTGGATGACGGGCAAGCCGCCGAAGGAAGGCAAGATGGCGGTGGTGCGCGCGGGGCTCGGCTGGGTGGCCACCTTCACCGTGGTGGTGCTCACGCGCATCGTCTTCCGCTCGCCGAGCCTGGCGCACGCGGGCGAGATGTACCTGCGCCTCTTCGAGGGCAGCCTGGGGCTGGCCAACGTGAGCACGCTGGTGTGGACGATGCTGGCGGTGGCGGCGGTGAGCCACGTGACGCCGCTGAGCCTCTTCCACAAGGCGGGAGATCTGTTCGTGCGGATGCCGGTGCCCGTGCGCGCGGTGGTGCTGGTGCTCGTGGGCCTGGGCGTGCGCCACCTGACGTCCGTCGAGACGCGCCCCTACGTCTACTTCCAGTTCTGAGTTGGCTACGCCGCCCAGCGGCGCACGATGCGGTCCGTGGCCTCGGCCTGGGCCGCGTCCGCCAGCAGCTCCATGCCCACGCCCCGCGCGCCCAGCCGCACGCGTCCACCGCCGGCCGCCAGCTCCGGGCGCACCTCGTCCGCGTGCCACAGCTCTCCCCCGCTGGCGTGCACCACCTGCCGCATGCGCACGTCGAACTCCGGCTCCGACAGCAGCCGCATGTGCTCCACCAGCAGCTCCACCGTCACGTCCGCCTCGGGCTTGCGGCTCCCCGGGCCGGCGAGGCCGCGGAAGACGTCGGCATAGCGCTCGGCCGGGAGGAAGGCGGCATACCCCGGCCGCAGCACCGCCACCCCGGGCTCCGCCTGCTTCGCGGACCGCGCGCTCTCCGGCGCACGCCACGCCGGGAGCACCGACACCTCGTGCACCCGCGGCGTGCCGTCCACCTCGCCCGCGAAGGGCGACTGCCGGTGCAGATCCAACAGCGAGGCCAACAGGCCCGCGCGGCCCGCGTGGCGCACGGTGAAGGCACGGTCACCCTCGACGCGCACCTCGCCCCAGGCTGGCAGCGCGGAGATGCCACCGGAGCCGATGGACGCCAGCGACACCTGCACCGGCTCGCCGAAGCGCGGCTGCCACATCAGCCGCTTCGCGGTGAGCCAGAAGCGCCCCGTGCACCGCAGGTAGTAATAGAGGACGAGCGCCCCGCCCGCGAAGAGCATGGGCGCGGGCCTGCCGAACCGCTCCAGGCCGTAGCGGTTGGTGAGGACCAGCAGCGCGAACACCCACGTGCCGGGCCAGGACAGCAGGTGGCGCAACCCCTGCCGGCCCTCGAGCAGCACCGGCTCGTCACCGCCGGGCGGCTGGGGCCGGGGCTCGCTCAGCAGCGTCTCCAGGCGCCCGAGCATCTCGCCCAGCGGCGCCTCGCCCCGCCGCGTGAAGTGGGCGAGCCGCTTGCGCGCGAGCACCTCCAACCGCTCACGCTGCCGCAGCAGCCCGGGGGAGCCGCCGTCGCCCTGGGCCAGCAGCTCGCGCAGGGGCGCCTCCAGCAGCCGGGCCTCGCGCAGCGGCTCCGTGTTCGCGCGCAGCAGCCGCTTCCAGCGCGGCGAGCCCATCATCCGCAGCAGTCCCGGGTAGCAGGCGGCGGATTGGGCCACGACATCCAGGACCTGACGCACGCCAGACCCGGAACCGTCCTCGGAGGGAGTGCCGGGACCGGCGGGGGCGACGACGCGGGGGGAAGCCTGGAGCATGCCGTGAGTCCTCTCGACGGTTCCCCCACCCAACGGCCTGGACCTGGGGTTTCCATCCAGGTCACGAATCGCCGGCACCGATACGACGATGCCTGGGGGGCGAACAGCCAAGCATAACGTCCCCGCCTGACTCCCCGCCAACCCCGGGAAGCGCGGCCCCTGATGCACGGCGTCAAACCCTCAGGCCCTGCGCCGGCGCATGCCCCCATCCGTGGACGGCTCGTACTGGAGGAGCGGCGGCACGAGCGGCAGGCGGAGCTTGAAGCAGGTGCCCTTCCCCTCCTCGCTCTCCACCTCGATGCGGCCCCCGTGCGACTTCACGATGCCGTGCACCACCGACAGCCCCAGCCCCGTGCCCTCGCCCGAGGGCCTGGTGGTGAAGAAGGGCTCGAAGAGGTGGCGCTTCGTCTCCTCGGACATGCCCGTGCCGGTGTCGCTCACCTCCACGAAAATGGACTCCCCGTCGCGACGCGTGCGGATGCGCACCTCCCCGCCCGAGGCCGTGGCCTGCCCGGCGTTCGCCAGCAGGTTCACCAGCACCTGGACGATCTGCCTCGGCCGGCCCACCGAGCGGCCCACCCCGCCCAGCTCCTTCTCCACCCGCACATGGCTCAGCTGGCCGTGGGCAATCCGCAGCGCCGTCTCCACCTCGGCGTCGAGCTCGTACGAGGTGTGGGCCTCCGGGTCTCCCCGCGCGAAGCGGCGCAGGTCCCCGACGATGGTGTTCACCCGCTTGATGCCGTCCAGCGTCGCCGGGAGCACGTCGTCCACGTACTCCTTCATCACCTCGGACAGGTTCGGCTCGTCGCGCAAATCCCTGAGCATCGAGTGGACGTTGCTCGTCACGAAGCTCATCGGGTTGTTGATTTCATGCGCCACGCCCGCCGCCAGCATGCCCAGGCTGGACAGCCGCTCCTGCTCGAGCGCCCGCTGGTGCAGCTGCTGCAGTTCCTGGTGCGCGGCCTCCAGCTCGCCGTGGGTCCGCGCCAGCGTCCGGTGGGCCTGCTCCAATTCCTCGCGCTGCCGCAGCACCTGCCCCAACATGCCGCGCACCAGCGAGGCCCGCTTCTCCGACACGATGAAACCGAAGGCCCCCAGCAGCGTGAAGGCCAGGGTCGTGCCCGGCTCGGAGCCCGTCAGGAGCGACGCCACGGCCATCACTCCCAGGTACACGGCCGCGCGGTGGCGCACCCACGCGTCCATCCCCGAGAACCAGAGCAGGTTGTAGGGCACGAAGATCCACACCAGCGCGGACCAACCGGTGAGGACCCCGTACGCCACGACGCCCACCACGTTGACGAGCAGCCGGACCGTCTCCGCCACGCGGCGGCCGCTGTGCCGGGCCACCCACTCGGTGAACACCGCGTTGGCGAGGGTGAGCACCCCCGCCACCGCCAGCAGGGTGAACATCACCCGCCACTGGCCCCAGTACCAGGCCACCAGCACCCCGTTGAAGACGGCGGGACCCACGCTCGCGATGGCCTGGGTGCCCCTGTGCACCTGCTCCGCGTCTACGTCCGGCACGGGCTGCTTCGCTCGAACCTCCATGGGTGCCGCGGACCGCTCAGGTTCCCGAGGTGGCCGAGCCCTGGCCCGGGCCCGGACCCTGAGCGCCCAGCAGGGCGCGCACGTCGGCCACCAGGCGATCATCGTCCCAGGGCTTGCTGATGAAGTGGGAGATGACCCCGGACTCGGACCCCCCCGACAGGTCCGCGTGCCCGGAGATGAGGACGCGCGCGGCCCGGGGCGCGATGCGCAGCACCTGCCCGAGCAGCTCCAACCCGTTCATCCCCCGCATGCGGAAGTCGGAGATGACGACGTCCGCCTCGAAGGTGGCCAGCTTCTCGATGGCCTCCTGGCCATTGAGCGCCACCTCGATGGAGAAGCCCTCGCGCCGCAGCAGGCGGCGAAGGGCTCCAACGACATGTACTTCATCATCGACGATGAGAATCCTGGCCATGGGGGCTCCGAGCCACACCGGCACGTGTATCCACCCTACACCAGAAGCGGGACGTGCTCGTGCCGGGACACTGCGTGGACAGGACGGCGAACGCTCGAGTGCCGGCATGCGGCACGAGCGGCCAGCCGGAGTCATTCACCCAGCAGCAAGCGACGGCGTGGGGCGTGAGAAGGGCAGACATGGGACAACGGTCACGAAGACAGGCAAATCCCGACGTCAGGAACTGCTCCGGGTCCCGGTGAATCCTGGCCCGGCCGTCAAACAAGGAGAATCCCGAAAGAATAACAGAGACGGCCCCGCGCGGCGCGGACTCAGCGTGATTTCGGAGCGGAGAGGCCGGACCCCTGGGAGGCCAGGCGCAGCAGGTCGCGGAGGATGCGGCCGGTGGCGCCCCAGATGACGTGGGTGCCGTAGGTATAGAAGTCCACGTCGTACTCCACCCCACGTACATGGCGGCGCTCGGTGCGGCGGATGGCCGGGTCCAAGAGGACCTCCAGGGGCACCTCGAGGATGAACTCCACCTCGTCCGGGTTGGGCCGGTACTCCAGGCCGTGGGGGATGACGCCCACGAAGGGCTGGATGCGGAACTCGGTGAGGGTGGGCACCTCGTCCAGGGGGCCGAGCACGCGTACTCCGGACACGTCGATGCCCAGCTCCTCGCGCGTCTCGCGCAGGGCGGTGTGCAGGGGGGTGGGGTCCTCGGCGTCGCGCGAGCCGCCGGGGAATGAGTACTGGCCGGCGTGGTGGCGCAGCGTGGTGGGGCGCTTGGTGAAGAGGACGTGGGGGGCGCCGTCACGCACGAGCAGGGGCACCAGCACCGCGGCCTCGCGCATCACGACGCCGGGCAGGTGCAGGGCCCGGGGCGTCCGGGCGGACAGGTGCTTCTCCAGCGCGTCGAAGAGTGCGTCCACGGCTCAGTCCGTTCCCTGCCTCTCCACGGGCACCTTCAGAGGCGTGTTGGCGGTATCCACGTTCTCCACTCCGGCCAGGGGGCGGAGGATGCCCTGGTGGAGGAGCACCAGCAGCACCACGCCCAGCACCACCCGGTAGACGATGAAGATGAGGGTGGAGCGCTTGCGCAGGTAGCTCAACAGCCAGGCGATGGCGGCCCATCCCGAGGCGAAGGCCACCAGGGTGCCCGTCACCAGGGCCATGGTGGAGGGACGCTCGGTGGCCTCCAGCAGGTGCTTGAGCTCGAAGATGCCGGCCAGGGAGGTGGCGGGGATGGAGAGCAGGAAGGAGTAGCGCGCCGCGTCCTCGCGCCGCAGGCCCAGGGACAGGGCGCCGGTGATGGTGGTGCCCGAGCGCGAGGAGCCGGGGATGAGGGCGAGCGCCTGCCACAGCCCGACGATGAGGCCATCGCGCCAGCGCATGTCGTCCAGGGTGCGCTTGTGGGAGGCGAGCCGCTCCACGACGAAGAGGATGAGGGCCAGGACGATGAGGCTGCCGGAGATGACGTAGAGGGAGCGGAGGGAGCCCTCGATGGTCTTCTTGAAGGCCAGGCCGCAGATGCCGATGGGCAGGGTGCCGATGAGGACGAACCAGGCCAGGCGCGAGTCGGTGGTGCCGAAGGGCTCGCGGCGCGCGAGGCCCTGGAAGAAGGCCCGGAGGAGGGTGACGATGTCCTTGCGGAAGTAGATGAGGACGGCGGCCACGGTGCCGAGCTGGATGACGGCGGAGTAGGCGGCGCCGGGGTCGGGCCAGCCGAGCAGCTCCGGGACGATGCGCAGGTGCGCGGTGGAGCTGATGGGGAGGAACTCGGTCAGTCCCTGGACGAGCCCGAGGACGATGGCTTGGAGAAGACTCATACGTGTGGGGAAGTGGATGTATGCGCTACCCTGCGGGGCAGCAAGAGCCTTCGTCGCGCGCTGTCGTCCGGGAACGTCCAATGCCCCCTGCCCCACCCTGTCCCTGCACCTCTGGCCTGCGCTACCGGGAGTGTTGTGCGCGCTACCATCGTGGAGAAGCGGAGGCGCCGGACGCCGAGGCGCTGATGCGCTCGAGGTACAGCGCGTTCGCGCTGCGGGAGGTGGAGTACCTGTGGCGCACGCTGCACCCGGAGCACCCGGACCGTGCGAGGCCGAAGGAGGAGGTGCTGCGGGAGCTGCGGGCGGTGGCGAGCGGGCACAAGTACCCGAGGTTGCACGTGCTGGACCGCCAGGCGGCGGACGAGACGGGGAAGGCGGTGGTGCTCTTCTACGCGCGCATCTTCGAGAAGGGGAAGGACCGCTCGTTCGTGGAGCGGTCGGAGTTCCGTCACGATGGGACGGGGTGGCGCTACCTGAGGGGAGACGGGATGCCGTCGAGCGAGAGTCCCCGTCCCCCCGAGACCCTCACCCTGCTCAATTTCCCCTCGCCCACCGGGAGAGGGACGGGGTGAGGGTGCCACGCCCCTCGGGTTGCCCCCGTGCCCCCACCGTGCCGCCCTGCCCTACTCGGCGGGAATCGTGAGGGCCCGGAGCACGCGGTTCTCACCGACCTGGATGCGCAGCAGCAGCACGGCCCCGGGCTTCTGAGCACGGACGATCTGCGCGAACTCACGCGGATTGCGCACGGGCTTCCCCCCGGCCTCGACGACGACCATGCCGGGCATGAGGCCGGCGCGGTCGGCGGGAGAGCCGGGGTCCACGGCGACGACCATGGCGCCCTGGCGGACACCCGGAGCCATGCGCGGGTCCACATCCTGGAGACGCAGGCCGAGCTTGCGGCCGGTGTCCTCCTCGCGGCCCTGCTCGGGGGTGGAGCCGTTGCCCTCGAGGTCCGGGCGCTCGCCGAGCTTCACCTGCAGTTCCTGCTGCTTGCCGTTGCGGAAGACGGTGAGCTTCACGGTCTCGCCGGGAGGGCGGAAGCCGATGTCGCGGGTGAGACCGCGCGAGGACTCGACGGGGGTGCCGTTGATGGCGGTGATGACGTCATCCTGCTTGATGCCGGCCTTGGCGGAGGGAGTGCCCTCCTGCACGCCGGTGACGATGGCGCCCTTGCGCGCCGGCACGTTGAGGGCCTGGGCGAGCTCCGGGGTCAAATCCTGCACGGACACGCCGAGCCAGCCGCGGCGGATCTTCCCCTTCTGCAGCTGGGGCAGGAGCGCCTTGGCCATGTTGGAGGGGACGGCGAAACCAATGCCCGTACCGCCGCCGACGATGGCGGTGTTGATGCCGATGACCTCGCCGCGCATGTTGAAGAGGGGCCCGCCGGAGTTGCCCGGGTTGATGGCGGCATCCGTCTGCAGGAAGTTGTCATAGGGGCCGGCCTGGATGTCGCGGGCGCGGGCCGAGAGGATGCCGGCGCTGACGCTGGAGGTGAGGCCGAACGGGTTGCCGATGGCCACCACGCCATCGCCCACGCGGATGTCGTCCGAGTTGCCGAGCCGGGCCACCGGCAGGTCGTGGACGTTGCCCTTGAGCTGGATGAGGGCCAGGTCGGTGAGCGGATCCCTCCCGAGCACCTTGGCGTCGAACTCGCGGCCGTCGGTGAGGCGGACACGGATGTCGATGGCGTTCTCCACCACGTGGTTGTTGGTGAGGATGAGGCCGTTGGGGTCGATGATGAAGCCGGAGCCCTCGCCCTGCTGGACGCGCTCCTCGTTGGGCATGGCACCGGGAGGCATGCCGGGGCCGCCAGGGCCGCCGAAGAAGCGCTCGAAGAGATCGCTCGGCATGCCTTCCATGGCGGGGGCACGCGCCTGGACCTGGACGTTGACGACGGTGTCCTTCACGGCCTCGACCAGGTCGGCGATGGACTGGGTCGGCCCCGAGCCGCCCACCGCCGCGGGCTGTTGGGGAGCCGGCTGGGGCTGTTGCGCCTGCTGAGCCTGGCCGGCGCCTCCCGTGCCCGGTGCCTTGTCCTCGGAAGGAGCCGCGGGAGCGCGGGCCTCCGGTTGCTCCGTGGCGGGCCGTGCGGGCGCCGGCTCCCGGGTGCGGGCCTCACAGCCGGTGGCGACCGCCAGCATGAGGGCATTGAACAGGATGAACTGCTGCCAGAAGACCGAACGGGCGTGCTTCATCAAGGGGCATCCTCCCTTCGAGGGAAGATGAGGACCCCCCGCCGACTGACAACCACACGTCATTGAGGGAAAGGACGGGAGGGAGGGCTCTCGCCCGCCCCCTCCCTCTCGCCCGGATGGAGAGCACACCGGGCGGCGGAAGTAGTGCCGCCGGAAACGACTTCTCCCGTTGGGCGTGATAGGGCTCTGGCCATGCCATCCCGTAACGACCCCTGCCCCTGCGGCAGTGGACAGAAATACAAGCGGTGCTGCCTGGGTGAGGTACGGCGCTCCGCTGGACACGGTCTCGCGTCCACGCGACGCCCCCCTCCCACCGGGGTGGATGAGATCACCGCCGAGGCCGCCGTGCTGGCGGAGCAGGTGTTGACGTCCCCCAACCCCTTCCCACAGGTCTCGCATGCACTCATCCTGCTGCGGGAGATGTTCCGCGAAGGCGGGCCGCTGGCGTCCTTGCGCTGGTCCTGGGACGAGCTCGTCCCCGTCGTCGAGCGGCACATCTTCCGGGTGACGGACGAGGTGGAGGACATGGAGGAGCGCCGGGAGCGGCTGTTCGATCGCTGTGCTCCGGAGCTGCTCGATGCCGGGCGCGTGGAGCGATTCAACCAGGGGCTGCGCCAGGCGTTGATGACACCGGGGCGGACCCTGGAGGAGCGGCGCGCCCTGGCGCTGGTGGTGTTGGAGATGCGGGGCCGTCCCCGCCACCCGCCGTACACGTACTGGCGGCACCACACGTTGGCGTGGCTGATGATGGCGCAGGTCACGGAGTGGGCGGCGCGCCGCAGCCGGATGAACACCGCCGTGGGGTGGGCCCTGGGCGAGGAGCCCGGCCAGGGCAGCGGGCCGGGGATGAGCCCGCGGGCCATGCTGCGGGCCATGGAGGCGCCAGAGCAGGTGCTGGCGGCCGTGAGGGACGCGGCACGCGCGGATCCGGAGCTGCTCGAGCTGCTGGCGCGGTACGAGCAATCCATCCTGCGCTCCATCCTCCACGGCGAGACGCCCGAGGTGCTCCATGGCGAGGAGTGGTTGTGGATGACGGTGGTGTTGCGTGAGCCGCTGCGGCTGGAGACGCCGGAGCAGGCCGAGCACGTGGACGTCGGGGCGCTGCTGGCCAGGCTGGACGAGGAGGTGAAGCACGCCGTGCTGACACGAATGGAGGCCGCCGGCAGGGAGCGCTCGTCGCCGCCAGAGGCGCAGCAGTGGTTCGAGTGGGCCTACCGGGTGCTGGTGGTGCGTCCGCTGGCCATCTACGGGGCGTTCGCCAAGGCGCGCGAAGCGCCCCTGCTCGAGCGCTTCGAGGGGGAGGCGGTGCTGGTGAGCGAGCTGCAACGGCGCGAGCGGTGGCACGCGAAGGACCTGGAGCCCTACCGGCTGCGGCTGGCGGCGCGGGACGCGCACGGGGCCGAGCAGCGCGTGCGGCGGCTCCAGGCCCTGTTGCGCGCAGAAGCACCCGCGCCGGGCTCCCGCGCGAAGGGGTGAGCCCGCTCCCGCCACCTGCTTCTCTTTCTCGGCGATGCGTGCAACCCGTGGAGGACAAAGGCACGCTCGTCCTACTTACTCCCGAGCGCCTCACCGCCTCCAATCCCGAGCATCTCGCCCCGGGCCGGTATGTCCCCCCTGGCGGGCCTGGGGCCACCGCTCGTGGGGCGGGTCACCGCACTCAGGGAAAGCGTACGCCGCGCACGGTGAAGGTGCGCGCTCCACCCGCCTCGCCCAGCTTCAGCAGGAACGTGCCCTGGACTGACTCCACCGGCGCCTCCGCCTCCACCACGAGCCGCGCCTGCCCTCCCGGCAACAGGGGCCCGGACTGCCATACCCGCGTCACCCGCAGCCGGACACCTTCCGCGCTCACCAGCTCCGCCCCCTCCGTCGTCCAGGCCAGGGCACTCGTGTTTTGCACCTTCAGCTCCACCGCCACCTGCTGCCGTGCCTCGGCGCGGTAGCTCCAGGCCTCCGTCACCAGGAGCGGCGCTCCGGGACGTTGGGTGAGGCTGCTCTGGAGCTCGCGCACGAGGATGCCCAACCCCTTCTCCACCAGCCCGGCCTCCAGCACTCCCAGGAGACCTCCGGAACACGGCCCCGGCGGACGGGCACGCGCCTGCGCCAGCGCGGCCTCGCACCGCTCGGCCCGCTCGCGCTGCTGCCGCTGCAACGACTCCCGCGAGCGGGGCTGGCGGTACACCCGCACCTCATGCTCGGCCCGGAGCGCGTCCTCCACCAGCTGGAAGGTGACGCCGCCGGGCACCTGCCCGTCCGCGAAGCGCACCGTCACCCGCGGCGGCCTGTCCGCCGGCGGCGCCCGCGTGGGCAGCAGTGTCACCATGCCCTCGGCCTCGTTCACCGCCACCTTCACCCCCTGCCCGCCCTCCACCCGCACGCCACCGGGTTGCAGCGGCGTGTCGAACAGCAGCGTGGTGGACTGGTGGGGGCGGATGCGCACCGGGTGCTGCTCCCCGGCGTTCTCCGCCGTCAGCTCCAGGTGGCGTGCGTCCGGCGTGTCCCCTTCCTCCGCGTGGGGCGCGGCGGGCGTGGACACGAGGAGCGCGGGCAGCAGGGGGGCGGCGAGCAGTGTGGACATGGGGGTGACCTCCAGAGTGGCCCACACTAGCAGGGCCTCGGAAGTCGGCCCCTCCTGTTCCTCCCGTCAGTCGAAACGCGGAGGAGGCTGGTTGTACCGCGACGCCTCGCCGAAGCGTTTCACCGGACGCAGTTCCGCCGTGCTGCGGACGACGGCGGTGTCCTGGCCACTGCCCTCCTCCCTGGCCCAGCCCCACCGGGTGTTGGAATGCACCTCCAGGCACACCGGATAGGCCTGGCCCTCGGGGGTATACGCCTGGGTGAGGCGCGCCTGCACCCGCTCGCCGAAGAGCAACTGGCCGGTGAACAGGGTGTTTTTCGGCAGCTTGCCCCAGTGGTCCTGGCCATTGAGACGAATCGTCACCAGGCCCGGCCTCACGGTGGTCGTCGCCTCCCCCGGAAACGGGTGAATGGAGACTCCCTCGGACTCGCGCGTGAGCTCCAGTTCCTGCATCGCCTGGGCGGCACCGGGGGGGCACTCGGCGGGAGGCGGCAGCGGGGGCGTGGGCAGCACCTGGGCGGTGGTGGCGGGGCTGGGGCAGCCGGTGGCCAGGGCGCAGCCGAGCACGGCCGCGCCCACCTTCGTGGCCGGGGAGCCCGTCTGCTTCGGGACAGGGGGAGCCTTGGCTGGAGTCTTCACGTGCTTCTCCGGGGGCAGCGTCGCGGGGGCGACGGGCGCGGGAGTTTCCGCCCCAGGGGGCGCCGCGCCGCCGTCACCTTCTGGCCGCTTCCACGGGGACGCCACTTCCTGGCCGCCCGGCTCCAGGCTGATAGGAAGGAACTCCTCGGGTAGGCTGGCGCGAGGTGTCCCCACCGGTGACGCGGTGCGCACGGCGGCGGAGGGCGAGGGGCGCAGGGCGAGCCACAGCCCCAGGCCCAGCACGAGCATCGCACCGGCGGCCAGCAGCGCCCGGCGCGAGCGGACGGCGGGCCCCGTGGCTTGCCGGGCCCGCGCGGCCACCGGGGCCTCGTCCGCCGCTGGCGCCACCTCGGGCCCGGCGAGCGGCGAGGACTCCTCCGCGGCCACCGGGCTCATGGCCACTTCGGGTGTCACCTCGGGCTTCTCCTCCGACTCGACGCGCGGTACGGCCTCCGCCGCAGCCGCCTGGGGCACCTGCACCTCGGGTGCCTCCCGTTGCGCGAGCAGCGGCACGGGCGGCTCCACGGGCGCCGTGCCCACGGGGAGCGCCTCGGGCGGCGCGGGCCCAAGCAGGGTGGACACCTCGTCGGGCGCACGCGGTTTGCCTCGTACCGGCACCCGGGCGTAGGAGGCCAACCGCTCGTAGAGCGCCAGCACGTCTCCCCCGCGCCACATGTCGCCCTCGAGCACGGTGGTGGCGTGGTGCGGCCCCCAGGCCTCGCACAGCGGCTGCCGCCATGTGTCGTCCGCCTCCTGCACCGCTTGCGCGAGCGCCGCCTCCACCGCGAGCGCGTCCGCGTACCGCTCCCCGGGCGCCTTGCGCAGCATGCGCCAGCACACCTCGCCCAGCGCCCGTGGCACCCGGGGGTTGGACACGTGCGGCACCGGGGGCTCCTCGTGCAGGACGGCATGCACCAGCGTGCCCTCGCGGCCCAGGAAGGGCCGCCTGCCCGTGAGCGCCAGGTAGAGCTCCACGCCCAGCGCCCACACGTCGTCGCCCGGACAGGCGCGCGAGTCCTCCAGGCCGCGCCAGGCCCGCCACACCCGGGGGCTGAGGTAGGACCAGGTGCCTGGGGGAAAGGCTCCCGTCAACCGGGGGGCGTCCTCGTAGGTGGCCACGCCGTAGTCCACCAGCACCACCTGCCCCTCGCCATGCACCAGCAGGTTCGCCCCTTTCACGTCGCGGTGCACCACGCCGGCCGCGTGCACCACCGCCAGCTGGTGCGCGCCCTGGCCGAAGAGTTGTGCCACCTCAAGGGCACAGGGGTTGTGCACGCGCGTCCACACGTCCAGCGGGCAGCCCGCGCACCAGCGGCATGACGAGGAAGAGGTAGAAGGGGTGGTGCGCGGGCCACACGCCCTCGTCCACCAGGGGCAGGCCGCCCGCGTGGCTGAGCTTCGCCAGCACGTCGCGCTCGCGCCAGGCCCAGCGCGCCGCGCGCGGCAGGAAGAGGAACTTCACCGCGTACTGGCGGCCGCCGCGCGAGGCGCGGAACACGGTGCCCTGGCCCCCGGTGCCCAGGCGCGCCTCCAGCGTGTAGCCGGCCACCACCAGGCCCGGCCGGGGCCGCCAGGGGGAGGACTCCTCCTCCAGGGACTCCAGCGCCCCTGGCCGCTGCTGCTCCTGCTCACCGCTCCGCGCGCCGGCCTCGCTCATGCACACCACCTCCGGGGTGGGCCAGCCTACATGACGGCTCGAGGCGTGCGGGACACCCGATGGAAATCGTCCGGAGCCTGTCGTGCCCGTCCACGCGGTGGACCCCCCCCCCTCACAAGCCCCCGTGAATGCCACTGGGGGTGGGCTTGACTGGTAGACGTCTACCAGTCATGTGGCCGCATGTGCGCCCATGTACGCCTTGAGTGGTAGACGTCTACCAGTGCCCCGGTCGGGCAGGGGCTCCGTGCGTACACCTGGGCATCCATCGTCCTCACCCGCCCATCCGAACCTCTGGAGTCACCGGGTTACCGACGGCTGCCGTCACTCTGGATGGGGAGGTGTAGTTGTCGCTGAGCACCCCATGCACGACAGACGGACGCAGCCCCAGAGTGATTGGCGCCGTGCCGCGACCGTCCGAAGTGCCGACGCCTCGGAACGGCGCGGTTGCCGGGACAGAGGACCCAGGGGAGCGTACAGGCCGCGAAGTGGGGCAGGGCTGGCAGACCCCGGGGACTGTAGCTGCGTCGCCGCATGACATGTGCTCGCCAGACTCACCCGAGAGAACCATCGTTTCCGTGGCTTACGGCTCTATCAGGAATGGCGAGTAAGGTGGGAGCATCATCCACTGGAGGCTCTGATGACTTCCACGCTGCTGGTGCTGCTACTGCTCTCCCAGGCGGAACGGCCTGAGGACCCGCCTGCTGGTGCGATGAAGCCGCCGCTCCCGGCGTCCCTGGCGGGAGGAGGGCACTCCCTCACGCGCGTGGAGGACTCCGGGCTGGCGCTGTTGCCCGGCGGCGGGGCGGAAGGACTGGAGAGCTACGCCCAACGGACCCCCATGCTGGTGCTGGACGGAGGCGAGGCGCTCGGCGTCAACCTGGGCGCCCCGGTTCGGCTGCGTGTGGGTGGAGGAGTTGCAGGGGCCGGGCTGGTGCGTCGCGAGGACTGGGACAGCCTCTCGGACTGGGGGCAACTGTACTCGGGCCAGGTGCGCTGGCGCTTCGGCCACACGCTGGACGCGCTGGCCGAGGGCGGAGCGCTGCTGTTTCCGGAGGCGGATGGGGCATTGCGCCCGGGTGCCTTCGCCTCGCTGGGCCTGGGGGTGGACAATGCGCGCTGAAGCGTGGGTGCGCAGGTGGGCGGTGCTGTTCGGCGCTGTGCTGCTCTCCACCGGCTGCGTCACGCTCGGGCCACGACAGGGCGGCAGCACTGCGCAGGCCGTCCACGCCCTTTCCTCGCTGAGGGAGGTGGGCGCCCCGGCCCCCTCCCTCGAGGCGTCCTCCCCTGTTGCCCCTCCTGCGGCGGGCGAGCACGCATTCTCCTCCGAGGCGGGCGGGCAGGAGCGGCTGCACCGCCGCCGCAGCGCCCGCGGGCTGGGCCCGGACGCCGCCCTGGCGAGCGCGGGCGAGGCACCCGCGTCCGAGGTGGCCAGCACGGGGCCTGTCCCCGAGGAGCCGCCCTCGTGCGGAGGGCAGGCC
>NZ_DBNGVP010000201.1:0-19800 GCF_057119385.1 Archangium sp.
TGGGTGGTGCGGCCGGCCTTGGACTTCGTCCTGCACTGGAGCCGCTGGCGACGCCGCCATCAGGCCATCGCCAAACGCTGCCATTACCGACGCAGAGACCCTCGCGCCAAAGTCCCACTGTAGTACTTGGCACGGAGCGGGAATCGAGCCTGTATCGGACTACGCATGCGGTAGGAGCTTGCTACCAACTTCTCTGGTAAGTCACCCGCTCATACTCCATCGGGCTTCTGAAGCCCAGAGGTGGCGATGCTGAAGCCGAGTGATGCCTACGGACGGCAGCTCCGCAGCGCCGAGTCCTTCAGTCCCCAGCCCGGGCCGTGAGCGCCCGAGGAATCATCCCGGAGGCGAGGGGCTCCTGCTACCTTCCCGAGCCCTCCATCTTCGGGAGTTCTTCTTGGTCGAGATTGAAACCCTCGTGGCATTCGAGCAGCACCTGGCGGGCGGCAGGAGCCTCGCCAACGTCATCCTCCAGGGGCTGGACCTGACGGGGCAGACGCGGGTGCTGCTGGGCGCGGACCTCACGGGCACCGTCTTCCTGGGCTGTCAGCTCGAGACGCAGGCACTTCAGGCGGTCATCGCGCACGGGGCCATGGTCTTCCCGCCCTTCTCGGGGTTGCCGTACTCGCCCTACCGGGGCGGCCTCTACTCTCCCGAGGAGCTGTACGCGGGCTTCGACCCCGCGCGCCCCGAGAGCTACGCCGACACGCCCGACGCCCGCATCTATGCCCACTGGAACTCGCGCGGCGGCGCCAACTCCCCCTCGCTGCTGGAGACGCTGGCGCAGCGGCTCCACGACCATGCCATCACCGACGCCATGGAGGAGGTGCTCGCGCAGCACAGCCAGGGCCGTCCTCGCAGGGTGGTGGCCATCATGGGCGGCCACTCCATGCTCCGAGGGCAGCAGGACTACCGCGCGGTGGTGGAGCTGGCCCGCGAGCTGGCGCGCCTCGGCTTCTTCCTGGTGAGCGGCGGCGGGCCGGGCGCCATGGAGGCCACGCACGTGGGCGCCTGGTTCGCCCGGCGCACCGACGCCGAGTTGTCCTCCGCCCTCGAGCTACTCGCGAAGGCCCCGAGCTACAAGGACCGCGAGTGGCTCTCGCGTGCCTTCGAGGTGCGCGCCACCTGGCCCCTCCGGGACGCGGACCGCGTCGTCAGCGAGAGCCTGGGCATTCCCACCTGGCACTACGGCCACGAGCCGCCCAATCCCTTCGCCACGCACATCGCCAAGTACTTCGCCAACAGCGTGCGCGAGGACGGCCTGCTCGCCATCGCCCGGGGCGGCGTCATCTACTCCCCGGGCAGCGCCGGCACCATCCAGGAGGTCTTCCAGGACGCCTGCCAGAACCACTACAACACCGTGGGCGTCATCAGCCCGATGATCTTCCTGGGCCAGGACTTCTGGACGCGCACGCGGCCCGTCTATCCGCTCCTGGAGCAGCTCGCCCGGGGCCAGGACTACGCGCGCTACCTGCTGCTCTCCGACTCCCGCGAGCGCATCGTCCAGGCCCTCGTGGACTTCGATCGCGAGCAGGAGGCCCGCGAGCGCGCCCATTAGCTCCCCTGTCTACCTGGAGTCACAAAGGGTTATACGGGGGGTACACCCGGGTCTGGAGGCCTCGGCCCGGCCGGACCCTGGTTGGATACCCCCCCGCCCCGGGCTTGTGTATACAGTGCGCCGCCCTCGACCCCGCCTCCCTTCTCGAGGGCTTGGGAAACAGCCTCATGAACGCGCATATCTTCCGCGAGTACGACATCCGTGGCCTGGTGGACAAGGACCTCACCGTCGAGGTGGTGGAACTGCTGGGCAAGGGACTCGGCACCGTGGTGCGGCGCAAGGGTGGACGTTCCATCGTGGTGGGCCGCGACTGCCGCGAGTCCTCCACGCGCTTCCGTGACGCCCTCTGCCGCGGCCTCACCTCCACCGGGTTGAACGTGCTCGACGTCGGCGTGGTCCCCACCCCGCTGACCTACTTCGCCGCCAACACCCTGCCGGTGGACGGCCTGGCCATGATTACCGGCAGCCACAACCCGCCCGAGTACAACGGCTTCAAGATTGGCGCCGGCAAGACGACCTTCCACGGCCATGAGATCCAGGCGCTGCGCAAGCTCATCGAGGCGCGCGACTTCGAGAAGGCCGCCACGCCGGGCGTCGTCAGCCCCTTCGACATCCACACGCCCTACTACCACTTCGTCCGTCAGACGGTGAAGGTGGGCCGCAAGGGGATGAAGATCGTCATCGACGCGGGCAATGGCACCGGCGGCGCCGTGGCCGTGCCGCTCTTCGAGAGCATGGGCTTCGAGGTGGTTCCGCTCTTCTGCGACATGGACGCCACCTTCCCCAACCACCACCCGGACCCCACGGTGGTGGAGAACATGCAGGACCTGATCGCGGCGGTGAAGCGCGAGAAGGCCGAGGTGGGCATCGCCTATGACGGCGACAGCGACCGCATCGGCGTGGTGGACGACCAGGGCAACATCCTCTGGGGCGATCAGATCATGATCCTCTTCAGCCGCTACGTGCTGAAGGAGAGCCCGGGCGCCGCCATCGTCGGCGAGGTGAAGTGCTCGTACACGCTCTACGACGACATCGCGAAGCACGGCGGCAAGCCGGTGATGTGGAAGGCGGGCCACTCGCTCATCAAGGCGAAGATGAAGGAGGAGCACGCGGAGCTGGCCGGCGAGATGAGCGGCCACATCTTCTTCAAGAACCGCTACTTCGGCTTCGACGACGCCATCTACTCCTCGGCGCGCCTGCTGGAGATTCTCACCCACGAGAAGGCGAAGCTGTCCGAGCTGCTCGGGGACGTGCCCAAGACGTTCGCCACGCCCGAGCTGCGCGTGGACACGGTGGAGGAGAAGAAGTTCGAGATCGTCAAGCGCGCCACCGAGACGCTGCGCAAGGCGGGCCACTCGCTGGTGGACGTGGACGGAGTGCGGGTGACCTTCCCGGACGGGTGGGGCCTCATCCGCGCCTCCAACACCCAGCCCATCCTGGTGCTGCGCTTCGAGGCGAAGACGCCCGAGCGGCTGGAGGAGATCCGCCAGCTCATCGAGGGCACGGTGGAGAAGGTGCAGCGCGAGGTCGCCTGAGCTAGGAAGACGCCATGGCCACTCCCCACATCATGGCCCTGTGCGGCAGCGTCCGCACGGGGGGTTTCAACAAGAAGCTGCTGGACGCCGCCGTCGCGGAAGCCCGTGCGCAGGGCGCCGAGGTCGATGTCGTGGACCCCAAGGTGCTCGCGCAACTGCCCATCTATGATCAGGATGTGGAGGCGCAGGGCTGGCCCGCGCTGGTGAAGGAGCAGAGGGACCGGCTGGCGCGCGCCAACGGGCTGCTCATCGCCAGCCCCGAGTACAACTCCTCCATTCCGGGCGGGCTGAAGAACCTGCTCGACTGGGTGTCGCGTCCGCCCGAGCGGCTCTTCCAGGAGAAGTGGGTGGGGCTGATGGGCGCCTCGCCGGGCGTCTTCGGCACCGCGCGCATGCAGCCGCACCTGCGCCAGGTGATGTCGTCCGTGGGGGCGCACGTGCTGCCCGCCCAGGTGCACCTGCCGCGGTCCATGGACGCCTTCAACGCGGATGGGAGCCTCAAGGACGAGGCCCGGCGCAAGGAAGTGTCCGCGCTCGTCTCGTCTCTCGTTTCCAAGCTCAAGGGCTGATGGCCCGACCGGAGGACACGCATGCCCACACTGGGAATCGACCTGGGAGGCACCTTCGCCCGCGCGGCGGTGGTGGATGCGAAGGGCACCATCATCGCCTCCGCCAAGATGGCGCTCGGCGAGCGCAGCCCGGCGGCGGTGGTGGAGTCCATTGCCCACGCCGCCAAGGCCGCGGTGGACACCGCGGGCACGCCCGTGCAGGGGTGTGGCGTGGGCGCGGCCGGACAGATTCATGGCGAGTCCGGCGTGCTGGCCGTGGCGCCCAACCTCGGCTGGCGCAACGTGCCGCTGGGGGAGATGCTCCGCACCCGGCTGGGCTACCCCGTCCGGGTGGTGAATGACCTGTCGGCCGCCGCCTGGGGCGAGCTCCACGCCGGAGCGGGGCGCGGCGCGCAGGACATGTACACGGTGTTCGTGGGCTCGGGCGTGGGCAGCGCCATCATCGCCGGAGGCCGGCTGGTGACGGGCGGCGGCGGGGTGGCGGGCGAGCTGGGCCACATCAAGGTGGTGCCCAACGGGCGCCGGTGTGGCTGCGGCGAGCTGGGCTGCCTGGAGGCGTACGCGGGGGGCCACAACCTCATCGCGCAGACGCGCGAGCTGCTGGCCTCGGGCCGCTCGCAGGTGCTGAAGGACCTGACGGAGGGTGATCCGGCCCGGGTGACGCCCGTGACGCTGGAGCAGGCGGCGGAGGCGGGTGACACCGAGGCGCGTGAAATCTACGAGCGCGCCAGCCTCATGCTGGCCATGGCCATCGCCAACCAGGTGACGGTGCTCAACCCGGCGCGGCTCATCCTGGGTGGTGGCGTGTTGACGCACTGCCCTGGCATCCGGCGCCGCGTGGTGGAGGGTGTGCAGGCGTTCGCCTCCACCACCTCGCGCGAGGGGCTGCTCATCTCCGACGCCGAGCTGGGTGACGACAGCGGGCTGATCGGCGCGGCGCTCCTGGCCTGACGTCTCCCGGGGCTGACTTGAGGGTCAGGCGCGGCTCTGCTACAGCCCGCGCCATGGCCCTTTCCCGCTCCTTCCTGCGACTGTCCCTGCTGTCCGCCCTGGTGCTCGTGTCCGCCTGCAAGAAGCAGGAGGAGGCGAAGCCGGAGGCCGCTTCCGCCAACAACGCGCCGGCCGCCGCCGCGCCGAAGGCGAAGACGCTGAAGGTGGGCCTGGTGACGGACGTGGGAGGCCGCGGGGACCACTCCTTCAACGACTCGGCGCTGCGCGGCCTGGAGCTGTGGGGGGCGGGCAAGAAGATGGAGGGCGGCAGCTACAAGGACGCCACCCCGGAGGAGCTGAAGGAGTCGCTCGCGCAGGACCTGGCCTCGCGCGGCATCGCCCCGGTGGGTGTCACCCCGGTGGTGCTGCAGAGCAAGGTCCCCGAGGACTATGAGCCCAACCTCCAGACGCTGGTGGACGAGGGCGTGTCCCTGGCCATCGGCGTGGGCTTCATGCTCGAGAACGCCGTGGAGACGGTGGCGAAGCGCAACCCGGACGCGAAGTTCCTCCTCATCGACAGCCCGCTGGTGTCCGCGGACGGCAAGGTCTACACGCTGCCCAACGTGCGCACGGTGATGTACCGCGAGGAGCAGGGCAGCTTCCTGGTGGGCGCGCTGGCGGGCCTGGCCTCCAAGAACAACAAGGTGGGCTTCGTGGGCGGCATGGAGGTGCCCCTCATCAAGAAGTTCGAGGCGGGCTTCCGCGCGGGCGTGGCTGCGGTGAATCCCAAGGCCACCGTGCTGGTGAACTACACGGGCAGCTTCGACAACGTGTCCGCCGGCAAGCAGGTGGGCCAGGATCTCGTGAACAAGGGCGCGGACGTCGTCTACCACGCGGCCGGCTCGGACGGCCTCGGCGTCATCCAGGCGGTGAAGGAGGCGCGCGCCGCCGGCAAGCCGGTGTTCGTCATCGGCGTGGACTCGGACCAGTCGCACCTGGCCCCCGAGGCGGTGCTCACCTCCATGCTCAAGCGCGTGGACCTGGGCGTCTACGAGGCCGTGCGCGACCTGTCCCAGGGCAAGCTGGAGGGCGGTGACGTGACGCTGGGCCTCAAGGAGGGCGGCGTCACCTACGCCCCCGTGCGCGTGGACTTCCCGGGCAAGGCCGAGGCGCTCCAGAAGGTCGAGGAGCTGCGCGCGAAGATCATCTCCGGGGAGATCCAGGTGCCCAACCACCCGTCGCAGCTGACGTCCGCTCCGGCGAAGCCGTAAAGCGTCTCGGGTGGGAAGCAACAGGCCCCGCTGCCTCTTGTAGGCAACGGGGCCTTGTCATGTCCGGCGGGTGCTTCTTCCCGCGTCAGCGGTTGGGCTGCGGCTGCTGCTGCTGCGGTGGCTGCTGCTGTGGCTCACCGGCTCCGCCGATACCGCGCTCGATGACGATCTCTACCCGGCGGTTGTTCGCGCGGCCCTCGGCGCTCTTGTTGGAGGCGACGGGTTGCTCCTCGCCGCGGCCCTCGGTGCGGATGCGCGCGCTGTCCACGCCGCGCTCCACCAGGTAGTCCCGCACCGAGCTGGCGCGCTCGTAGGACAGCTCCTCGTTGAGCTCCGTGGGGCCCTGGCTGTCGGTGTGGCCCTCGATGACGAGCGGGCTCTGCGTCTTCTTCAGCGCCTCGGCCACCTCGTCCAGCCGGCGTTTGGCCGTGGGCAGCAGATCCGCGCTCCCCGAGCGGAAGAGCACGCTGCCGGAGAGCGTGAGCACCAGTCCGCGGGCCTCCTCCTTCACCTGCACCTGCCGGATGTTGCGCAGCTCGCTGGCCACCTCGGCCTGGGCGCGGGCCTCGGCCTCGGCCTGGGCGGCGCGCTGCTCGGCCTGGAGGCGCGCCTGGCGCTCCTGCTCGAGCTGGGCGTTGAGCTGATCCATCCTCGCCTGGGCCTCGTCGAGCTTCGCCTGGCGCTCCTGCTCCTCACGCCGGGCCTGCTCCAGTTGCTGTTGCTCGGCCTGCGCCTGGGCCTCCTGCTGCTGCCGTTGCTGGAGCTGGGCCTGCCGCTGCTCCGCCTCCGCGCGCAGGCGCTGGGCCTCGGCGAGCTCGGCGCGGGCCTTGTCCAGCTCCTGCCGCGTCCTCACGGCCTCCGAGCTCTGGGCCATGGCCAGCTGCTGCTCCGCCGCCACCCGCTCCTGCTCGGCCACGATGGCCCGGGCGCGCGACTCGGCGATCTGCGCCTTGCGCAAGGCCACGTACGCCAGCGTGCGCGTGTTCTCCGAGTCCCGCTCCCGCTCGAAGGAGCGGTTGGCCTCGTTGAGGGCCTCGCGCGCCTCGACGAGCGCATCCGGGCTGTACTGCGCCGCCGGCCCCGTGGAGGCCCGTTGATAGGCATAGCGCGCATCCAGCAGCTCTCGCGGCGTGCTGGCCGCACACCCCGCGAACACGGTGGCTCCCAGCACGCCCCACGTCAGTCGCTTCCATCCCCGCATGACCTTCTCCTTACGTGTGGCTGTCACTGCACCGTGCCCTGGAGTTGCTGGACCTGCTGGAGCACCCGGTCGGCCTCGGCCCGCGCCGGCGCCTCACGCGCCAGGGCCAGGGCCAGCTCCGCGTCCGCCGCCGCGCGCTTCAGGAAGAGCGCCGCCTTGTCCCGCTCGTTGTGCTCGAGCAGCCTGCGCGCCTCGCTCGCCTGCTCCCGTGCCCATTGCAGGTGCTGCGCCGCATCCGGCACCTTCTCGGCTCCGGCCTCCTCCGCCTGGCGGATGGAGACCTGTGAGTCCACCAGTTGCTCCGTGGGTGGCACCCGCCGCACCCCCGCGCAGCCAGCCAGTCCCAGCAGCAGTCCCGCGCACACGATCCCTCGTCGCATCGCTCGTCGCTCCCCTGTACGGACCGCGGGCGGATTCAGCACCCGCCGCTTCCACGCAGCCGTCAACGACTCCGAGATGTGCACTCGGGGACAGGGGAACAAGCACGGGCCTCCGTCCGCCCGTCCGGGTGCCTGCCGTGCAGGGGGCGCGGCCGAGGGGCGAGTAGTGCGCGGCCTTCACGGCCAACGGGGTGGGTTGTCGCTCCTCTCACGTGCTCCCACGTTCCCGTCCAATGAGGCCGCTGTCCTGGCGGCCTCTGGAGGGGGGACACACATGAATGCTTCATTCCCGGGCTCCTGGCGGAGCCCTGTGCTGGCACTCGCGCTCGCCACTTCACTGGTGCCCGCGTTCGCTTCCGCCAACAACTATTGCAAGCAGCCCAATGCCTATGTGCAGCGCAACCTCGTCGCCGACAGGGCGGGGTTCGCGGAGAACGTGGATCCCAACCTGGTCAACGCGTGGGGCATCGCGTTCAACCCGTTCGGCCTCGTCTGGGTCAATGACAACGGGACCGGCCTCTCCACGCTCTACAACGGCGACGGCGTGCCCAACTCGCTCGTCGTGACCGTCCCGCCTCCTCCGGGGGATACCGGACGGGGCAAGCCCACCGGCATCGTCTTCAACGGCTCCGGTCAGTTCGTCGTCACCCGGGGAGAGGCCTCGGGCACCAGCTTCTTCATCTTCGCCACCGAGCAGGGCACCCTCACCGCCTGGGCTCCGGCCGTCAATTTCACCAACTCCTTCACCGTCGTGGACAACTCGAGCACCGGCGCCATCTACAAGGGCCTCGCGCTCGCACCCAATGGCACGGGCTTCTTCCTGTACGCCACGGACTTCCACAACGGGAAGATCGACGTCTTCGACAGCACCTTCGCGCCCGCCACGCTTCCGGGTTCCTTCACGGACCCGTTCATCCCCGCGGGCTTCGCGCCTTTCGGCATCCAGAACATCAACGGTAATCTCTACGTCACCTACGCCAGGCAGGACGCGGACCGCGAGGACGATGTCGCCGGCAAGGGGCTGGGTTACGTCAGCATCTTCGACGCCAATGGCCGCTTCGTCCGGCGCCTCATCTCGCGCGGCAGGCTGAACGCTCCCTGGGGTCTGGCGTTGTCGCCGGCCAGCTTCGGCAGGTTCGGCAACAAGCTCCTGGTGGGCAACTTCGGCGATGGCATCATCAACGTCTATGACCCGCAGACCGGCCACCGCGAAGGGCGGCTGGAGCGGCCCGATGGCAGCACGATCCGGATCGACGGCCTGTGGGGACTGGCCTTTGGCAGCGGCGTGGCGAACCAGCCCACCGACACGCTCTTCTTCACCTCCGGCCCCGAGGACGAGACGCATGGCCTCTACGGACGCCTCGACGCGGTGCGCGTCAGTTGTGACCGCCTCGCGCCGGAGCCCGAGGAGCCCGATTCCAACTGAGGCGTGCCGCGGCGCGGTATGAACGGGAGGGACCGCCGGAGAAATGTGCGGTCCCAACCATGTGGCACCAGGCTGTCGCTTGCCTGAAGGGCAGCCTAGGGTTCCTCTCGCGCCCCATCCCCCGCGCACAGGACGGAACCCATGCCCCAGAGCTTCGCCCCCTCGAAGAAGACCCGTCTCGGGTCCAGGCTGATGCTGTCGCTGTTCACCCTCTCGCTGTCCGCGTGCGGCGTTGGCACGGACAGCACGGAGTCCGAGCCCCTGCCGGCCACGGAGGTGGGCGCCAATGGCTCTCAGCTCCTCACCGCCCGGGTGCGGCTGATGGCCGCCAACATCTCCAGCGGCAACTACCAGAGCTACGACCCGGGCCACGGCACCCGCATCTTCCAGGGCACGAAGCCGGACGTGGTGATGATCCAGGAGTTCAACTACGGCGACAACTCGGCCACCGCCATCCGGAGCTTCGTCAACACCGCCTTCGGCTCGAGCTTCTATTACTACCGCGAGGCCGGTGCGCAGATCCCCAACGGCGTCATCAGCCGCTGGCCCATCGTCGCCTCGGGCGAGTGGGATGACCCGTACGTCACCAACCGCGACTTCGCCTGGGCGCGCATCGACATCCCCGGCCCCAAGGAGCTCTGGGTGGTGAGTGTGCACCTGCTCACCGCGGATGCCGCCACGCGCAACAACGAGGCCACCAACCTGGTGTCCCGCATCAAGTCGCTCGTCCCCGCGGGCGACTACCTGGCCATCGCCGGTGACCTCAACACCGACACCCGCTCCGAGAGCTGCTTCAGCACCTTCGCCCAGGTGGTGACCACCAGCAGCCCGTACCCGGCGGATCGCAACGGCAACACCAACACCAACGCCTCCCGTGCCAAGCCGTACGACCACGTGCTCGTGGACTCGGACCTGCGCGCTTACCAGACGGCCACCGTCATCGGCTCCAGCTCCTTCAGCGCGGGCCTCGTGGTGGACACGCGCGTGTACTCGCCGCTCTCGGACATCTCCCCCGCGCTGTCCACGGACAGCGGCGCCACCAACATGCAGCACATGGCCGTCATCAAGGACTTCGTCGTCCCCGCGGAGTAGCTGGCTCCCAGCGGCGGGTTCGATTCCCGCCGCTTCCTATCTGAGGTTGCCCGCCGCCTTGAGTCGAATTCACTCCTAAAGAGGAGGCACGGCTCGCATCAGGGGACCAAATCGGTCCTTGTCGGACCAAATTTGGACCAAATCCTCCAGTGTCTAGGCGGAATGGGGGCCGTGTGGAGGGAGAGGGCTGGAGCCGAGGGGAGAGGAGGGCTGCTGACGGGTGCCACGAGGGCTGTGGGCCGGGCTGGTGGAGACACGGTGCGGCCCCCTGGAGCACACGCCGGCCCAGTGGCCTCCCCAGGGGGAGGCAGCAGGGGCGTGGGCGTCTTTGGCAGCGTGACTGCTCGAGGCTCAACACCACGCGAACTGGGGTGGCCCCTGCGCTGCAGCCAGCTGAGCAGGCCGCGTGGGCAGTGACGGGTGCTCCAGAATGGCGCGTACTGCGTTGGTGGTGGACGATGAAGAGGGCGTCAGCATCACCCCTGTGTCCACCCAATCCGGGGCAAGCCCCACCTGTTCCGTTGCCGACTACGCAAGGTCAGCGTGACGCGCTGGCTCAAGAAGCGACGGTAACCGTGGTAAGAGGGCCCTGAGCTCCGGCTGGGAGCGCCCTGGCTGCTTACGCCCATTCTCCCCCCAGCCGACTTGAAGACGTCATTGACGGCCCCACGCACAAGGTCGAGGAAGAGAGCCATGGTGCGCACGCTGGATGAGAAGCCGCGGGGTCCCGAATCCCCGCTCGATGTCGAGCAGGACGGAGCCTCACGAGACTCCATGAGCGCGGCGGAACCGTGACCCGCCCGAACCCGGCGCAGCTGGAGCGAGCCCGGCGATTGCTGGCGCACGAGGGTGCGGCCGGCAGCGCGGGCGAGCCTGCGACGACGGCCGCCAGCCGTGTCTACGACAAGATCCATGCGCACATGGCGCCCCTGGTGGGCTCCATCGGCGTCCAGCTGTTGTTCCTGAGGAGCGCAAAGCTGGCGAAAGGCGATTTCGAGTGCTTCGCCGAAGTCTCCAGCCTCGAAAGCTCGACGAAGCTGCGCGAGCGGCTGCAGGCCAAGGATCCCGCCGTCACCCTGGAGTCGGCCGCGATGCTGTTTGCAACCTTCTTCGCGCTCCTCACGACCTTTATCGGAGAGCGACTGACGAACCAGGTACTCCGCAGCGCCTGGCCGACACTCGAAGGGGCGGCACCCTGGGAGACAAACGAATGAGCGACAGCGTTGCGATTCGCAAGCTGAGCACCGGGGTGCCGGGGCTCGATGAAGTCTTGGGCGGCGGGATTCCGGAATTCTCCTTCAACCTGATCGCCGGCGGCCCAGGCTGCGGCAAGACGACGATGGCGCATCAGATCGCGTTCGCGAACGCGAGCCCCGAGCGGAGGGCGGTGTACTTCAGCATCATCGGCGAGCCTCCCATCAAGATGCTTCGCTATCAGCAACAGTACGACTTCTTCGACGCCGCCAAGGTGGGCGACGGCACGGTTCGCTTCATCCACCTCGGCCAGCAGGCGCTCGACGGAGGGATGGGGAAGGTGCTGGAGGCCATCGTGCATGAGATCGAGAAGTCGGCTCCGAGCATCGTCGTCGTGGACTCCTTTCGGGCCATGGAGCGAAGCACGCTCGCCACCGGGCCAGGCGGCGAGCGTGAGCTGTCGGACTTCATGCAGCGCCTGGCGCTGACGCTCACCAGCTACGAGGCCACCACCTTCCTCATTGGGGAGTATGCGGACGGCGAGCATGACAGCGCGGTGTTCACGGTGGCCGACGGGCTTATCTGGCTCTCCCAGGCCATCGATCGCAACTCCGTCGTGCGCAAGCTGCAGGTGATGAAGATGCGGGGCCAGGGGCAGATCCCCGGCCTGCACACGGCCCGCATCACGGACGCGGGCTACAGCGTCTTCCCGCGGCTGCTCAAGCCGGCGGAGCTCATCGCCGGGCACCCGCTCGAACATCGCCTCTCGACCGGAGTGCCAAGCCTCGACGAGATGTTAGGGGGTGGCATCCCGAGCGGGTACTCCATGCTCATCGCCGGGCCTTCGGGTTCGGGCAAGACGGTGCTCTCCAATCAATTCATCGTCGAGGGAGCCTCGCGCGGCGAGAACGGGATCGTGGCCATCTTCGAGAAGCGGCCCAACGACTATCTCCAGACCACGCCGCGCGGGCAGGAATTCGAGAAGCTGGTCCGCGAGAAGCGGTTGGAAGTGCTCTACCTGCGCCCGTTGGATCTCTCGATCGACGAGACCTTGCTGGAGCTTCAGAATGCCGTGAAGCGCCTGGGCGCCAAGCGGGCGGTGATCGACTCGCTGTCCGGTCTGGAGCTGGCGCTCGCGCCCACGTTCCGGGAGGACTTTCGCGAGTCACTGTACCGGATGATGGGAGCGCTGACAGGGCTCGGCGTCACGGTCCTGGCGACGGTGGAGATGGCCGACTCCTACAACGATCTTCGGTTCAGCCCCCAGGGCATCGCGTTCTTGACGGACGCCATCATCATCCAGCGCTACGTCGAGCTCGACGGGCAGCTCAAGCGGGCCATGGCGGTCGTCAAGGTGCGCTCCAGCCAGCACAGCAAGGACCTGAGGGAGTACGAGATCTCGCCGGACGGCGGGATCGCCGTGGGCCGGGCGCTCAAGGGGTTCAAGGGCCTGCTTACAGGCACTCCGAGCGGCGAGGACAGAGGAGGCGGATGACGAAGCAGGAACTGGAAGCGCCCTCCTGGCGCTGAACGGGTACATGCGTGTGCACAAGGGGCGAGTCATGACAAAGCAAAGCATCACCGTCGAGCTGGACGACGAGACGATCCGCTCTCTGTCCGTGCTCGGCCCGCCGGCCGACGTGCTCGTGCGCCTGGCGTATTCCGCCGCCGAGGGCGTGCGCCACCCCCTCTCCCCGAGACGCGACCAGACCGACAAGAGCCTGCGCGTCGAACGGGACAAGTCCGACGGCCACGATGAGAGGAGGCGCAGGCTCTTGGCGGTCGCACGCGAGTCCACCGACAAGGATCTCAGCGGCGAGCGCTCTCACTCCGATACGGTGCTCGTCGACCAGCGCGAAGCGAACGAGCGGATGGTCGGCGCAACGATTCAGGCGCAAGAGCTGGCGGACGCGGCGGACGCGGCCAAGGAGCGCGCGGAGGAGAGCGAGCGCGAGCTGCGCTCGGTGGCCGAGTTCCGGGAGATGTTCATTGGCATCCTCGGGCACGACCTGCGCAACCCGCTGGCGTCGATCGGCATGGCCGCCGCGTCGCTGCTTCGGCGCGGACATCTCGACACGCACGACGCGGAGACGGCCGCGCGCATCATCCGCAGTGGCCAACGCATGAGCCGGATGATCACCCAGTTGCTCGATCTCACGCGCGCGCGTCTGGGTGGCGGGTTGTTGATCGAACCGAAGCCGGCCGACCTGCGTGAGATCTGCCAAGGCGTCGTCGAGGAGTTCGAGGCGGCCCTTCAACTGGAGGTCGAAGGCGACGTGACAGGCGCCTGGGACGCGGATCGTCTGGCGGAAGTCTTCTCCAACCTCACGGGCAACGCCATCCAGTACGCCACGCCTGGGACGGCCGTGGTCATCAAGGCACGCTCCGACGGAGCGGCCGTCGTCGTCGAGATCAGCAACCAGGGCGAGCCCATTCCCGCGGACGTCCTCCCGTTCATCTTCGAGCCGTTCCGCCGAGCGCGCCATCACGAGAAGTCGGCGAGCGGGAATCTTGGCCTCGGCCTCTACATCGCCCAGCAGATCGTGCTCTCGCACGGCGGCACGCTCGAGGGGCACTCCGCTGACGGCACGACCACCTTCGTGGTGCGCCTGCCACGCCGTCCTCCCGGCGTTGGCACGTCTTGAGCCTGTAGGCTCCAGCGCGGACAGCTCTTCGTGGAGCACGTCACCATTCAAGGCTCCACCAGCCCTGGCGCGGTGCTGGCTGGCACCACCGGCTTCGCCGAGGGCTCCACAAAGCTGACGATCACCGCCTCCGGCAGCCAGGCCCTGCCCGAGCCCCTGGCGCTCAACCCCAACGCCCTGGGGACAGTGCCCAGCGGGCGCTATACCGGCAACCGCCCGGATGCGATCTCCGTGAGCTCCGAGGTGGCCTCTTCGAGCGTCTACTATCTGGGCCAGGACGCCACCCTGAGAGACGTAGGCGTGCCCTACCGCATGGACGGACTGACTGTGGGCGGTGCCGGCGCCCAGGCCACGCTCACCGTGGAGGCGGGCGTGGAGGTGCGCGTCACGCTGCAGAATGTGCGGGTGCGCTACGCGGGAGGGGACTGCCAGTGCTCGAGCTACGGGTGCAACTACTTGGCGGGCTCTTTCTCGGTGAGCTCGGCGATCCTGCTGTTCAACCAGCCCACGGCGGCCTTCATCACCGGCTCCCGCGTCGAGTACAGCGCTGGCCACGGCATCCTCCGGGGGTGGAGCGGCGCCTCGGACGTGAGCTTCCTGGGCTCCAACACCTTCGCAGATGTGGCCGGCTGTACGGAGACGACGCCTCGGGATGTGGAGGGCCGCTGTCCTGCAAACCCTCCGTGTCCCAAGAGCCCGTGAGCGGCTGACTTCACGGACGGTGGGTTCGATTCCCGCCGCTTCCACTATTTTACGCCGTGCTTACGGGTGGTTGGCAGCTTCCTCCATCCGTGTTGCACGTATGTCGCACGCGGGCGCAGAGGGCCGGTCGAGAACCCCGACCGCCTCTCTGCGCGTGTCCGGGCTCAGGTGGGCGTAGCGCTCCGTCATGTCGATGGTCGCGTGCCCCATCAGCTCCTTGATGACCGTCAGCGGTATCCTCCTCATGGCGAGGTGGCTACCGTAGGTGTGCCGCAGGTCGTGCCAGCCGATGCGGCCCTGCTCGCGGGTGATGCCCGCCCGCTGGAGGGCCCGGCGCAGCGGCAGCTTGAGCAGCCCGTCGGTAAGCGGCCGACCGTCCTCCTGGCAGAACACGTAAGGGCCGCGCAGGTGTCGGTGTCCCTTGAGTGCGTCCACTGCCGAGCTGGGCAGTTCCACCGTCCGCTCGCGTCCACCCTTGGGCAAGCCCGAGACCCCGCGCCAGATGGTACGGCGGACGTGCAGCTTGCCGCGCTGGAAGTCCACGTCGCTCCACTGGAGCCCGATCAGCTCCCCTTGCCGCAGCCCCGCCTTGAGCGCCACCAGCAGCAGCGCTCGCCATTCCGGCTCGGCGGCGTTGCTCAGGCGCTCTGCCTCCTCGAAGGTGAGGAAATCAAAGGGCGGCTTCGGCAGCTTCGCGAAGAGCCTCACGCGCGGAGCCTGCTCGATGACCCGCTGCTCTTCCGCGACCGCCAGCAGCTTGCTCAACACCGTCAACACGTTGTTGATGGTTTTGAGGCTCAGCGGCTTTGGTTCCTCGCCGTTGCGCTTGCGGAGGGCTGCCCGCGTGGGGGCCGCCTTCCGGGCGCGCGCTGCCGACTTCTTCTTGCGCATGACAGCCTTGAAATCCTCCATCTCAGCCGAGCCAATGGCAGCCAGCGCCATTTCACCGAAAAACGGCAGGATGTGAGACTCCAGGATTTGGCTCTTGCTGACGACGCTGGAGTGCTTGTTGTTGTTTTCGCTGTAGGTCCGGAAGCGCGGAGCGAACTCCGCCAACGTCATGGGGCGCTCCCCGGTGTTGTTCTCCTTTCCGAAGGTTCCATTGAAGAGGGAGGCGCGCAATTCGCGCTCGTACTGCTCGGCACCCCGGCGCGTCTGCACAGGCGAGAACTTCACGACTCGCTGTCGCCGTCCGTCCGGGTGGTGGAACATGAAGTCCACTTGCCAAGCCTCCTCGACCTTCCCTGCCTTGTTCTGCCACTTCCGCAATCTGACGCTCATTTCCGACTCCCGAGCGCAGAATCACGGCCCTTACCGGCTGTCCATTCTAGCAGGGCAGCGCGGCGGATGCGGAGGGTTTTTCCGATGCGAGCGACGCCGGGAACCTGCTCAAGCCGGATCGCTTCGTAGAGAGTCTTCCTGTTCACGCGCAGTATTTCGGCGGCTTCCTCCACCGTGAGAAACGCGGGCGCGGCGTCCGCAGCAACCGGGGGCGTGCTCATGGCTGGCTCCCGTCCTGCACTGGCGTTGCTCTCCGGGTTGGAGAACGGGCCGCACTCCAGAGAATGCCGCGCTGCTGGTGCATGGACGCGCGAGCTTCCCGCCGACCCCCAGCGCTGGCCCCCAGGCAAGTGGCCACAGGCGCGGCCTGGAGTGACCACAGACGGCGCATGGAGCGACTACCGGCGTTTTTCCCGGCGTCCTCACCTGCCAGCCAACAACGGCGCACGAATGCGCCACACACGGAGGGTTTTCCCTCCAGGGATTCGATCTTGTTCATCACCTACCCGCCCTGAACGACACACCCAACAGCCCAAGAACTACCCACGCCAGCAGTGACACAGCGTAAAGCCGCGTGTCCAGGCCACGAACAAAGCGCGAGGGGTGATCGGCAAGAGTGCAGCCGGGCAACCAAGGGCCGCACAGGCGAGTGAATGGAGCATGGCCCGCATCGACACAGCCAGCGCCCCCCACGAGGCGCGCGGCGAATGGCCGTTCGGCCTGCCTGGATGCTCACCACGAGGCCCGCGTCGACGTGGCCTCCTGTCCGGCCCGTATGGACGTGCCAAAAGCACAGCGTGCATCCAGACGGGCAAGCAAGGGAGACGGGTAGCGACAGCGTGGCCACCACCGGGCCCCGGCACTCATAGGATCGGCCCGGTAATGACGGACCAGGTCGACCCGTCGCGCGTGAGTGGTCAACAGGTCCGCGCCTTGCCGAGTCCTGCAAGGGCACACGCCGCGCACGAGCGGCTTGGTTAACCCATACATGTAGGGAACATTTCTGTGCTGATTTCCCTGACTCGGGCCTAATCGCGCAATCCGCGCATTGTATGTTTCGTATATGTTCAGGACTCCCGGGCTTCCCCTGCTCATATGACTGTGTTACCTCTCCGGGCGTTTCGCCGTCTCACCAACCAACGCGCTGGAGGTGGTGCCCCGTGCTGAGCGAACCGCGCTCTCGTATGAGGTTGATTTCCGTTGCCTGCTTTTCGGCTCATGCCTCGCTGAGCTTGCTTGCGCTGCTGGCGGTGCTCGCCTCCGGCGCGACTGCGTGCGCGAGCCGCCCGCCCCCGGAGGCCCTTGCCGCGACCCGCGACGCGCTGTCGGGCCTGGATGAGTTCGGCGCGCTGCTGCTGGGGGCCGGGCTGCCTGTTGAAGCCATCCCCCAGGGGCGGAGCATGTCGCCTGTGCAGGCCGAGCAGCTGCGTCGGCACCTCGCGATTCTGCCTTACCTGCCGCAGCACTACGCACCCCGTTTCGTTGCTGACGAGCTGCTGCGCTACGCCGAGCAGCACGGACAAGGGCTGTCCCGCTGGGACCTGAGCCGGATGGTGCAGGAGTACCGGAGCCTTTTTCTTCTCCGTCAGGATGGCTTCCTCGCGGCAGCGCTTACCGGCGAGCCTGCGCGGTGGATTGGTAGGGTCGAGGTTCGCGACCACGGGGCAGGCGCGGCTGAGTTTGAAATGGGCGTGTTCTACACACGCGCAGACGGCGAGAGCTGGCGACGTGCGGACATCCCCAACCTCGACAGGCTGTAGGGCTTCGTAAGGAGAGCACATCATGGCGGACAGCTCCGGCCCGCGTCTTATCTTCGAATTCGAAGGCTTCAAATACGAGGTTTACGACACCCAGGTTCTAAACCGGGACTACGACACGCTTCTTCTTGCTTGGAGGAAACCCATCAGCGAAAGCGGGGTCCGTCGCTCGAGGGTCATTCTCAAGCCTGTGCAGGTGCCCTCAGACCGTGAGAGGAGCGAGCGGGTTTGGGAAGAGGTGCAGCTCGCGTCGCACCTGGAGCACCCGGGCATCGCCAGGGTTTACGGCTTCGCTTTCCATGGTGACACCGCCTACGTGGTCATGGAGCACTTGCGCGGTTGCTATCTCCTCACCGCGATGGATTTCGCGTTGCTGGTGGAGCGCCGTCTGTCGTCCGCCTTCGCAGCATACGTCGCGGCGGAAGTAGCGGGTGCGCTTGCTTACGCTCACGGGCGCATTAGCAGCGAAGGCCACCCGATGCACATCGTTCATCGCGCGGTGGGTCCCATGCGAATCCGTCTCGGGTTTGATGGGCGCGTCAAGCTCGTGAATTTCGGTGCTGCGTACTCGGAGCTGCGCGACCGTTTGAAGACGCCGCCCGGCCTGCTGCGCGGCGACCCGGCCTACTGTGCACCCGAGGTTCTGCGAGCTGCGATGGAGTCCACCGGGGGCCGAGCCGACCCGCTTATCGGGGGAGCGATTGACGGCAGAGCGGACGTGTTCTCGCTCGGGCTCGTGCTGCTTGAAATGCTGCTGGCCGAATACCCGCTCGACCCGACTGATGCCCCCGTGGAGGGTGCCCCGGTCGGGTTCTCATTCCCTGTGCGTGCCGAGCGGACCGCACAGCTAAGCCTGGACGTGGTGGCTTACCGGCTGCTGCGCTTTCACCCTTCGGAAGCGGAACGTCGACTTGAGTTCGCGCCCGCTCCTTTGCGGTCCATTGTCCGGCGTGCGCTCCAACCGGATCCGCGCGAGCGTTTTTCTGCCGCCGAGATGCGCGAGGAACTACTCGTCTACCTGGGGACTGTAGAGCCGCCGGTCCTCGCCGATGAAATCGCAGCAGAGCTGAAGGCCATTTTCGAGGCTGCCGCGAGGGTCAAGCGACTGACGGCGAACCCCATCGAGCGGACGGCGCTAACGCCCGACGAGGACGAGGGTTAGGTCAATGAAAGGGAAGCCAGGTAAGAAGGAGAGCGCCACCAAGGGGAGAAACCGAACCGAACTCAGTATTCAAATCGGTAAGGCTGCGCGGGCGGCCCGGTTGAAATTGAAACTGACTCAGGAGGACATAGCCGAGCGAGTCAGGTTGACGCCGGAAGTGTATGGGAGGCTGGAGCGAGGCGCCATGCTTCCGAGCACGCCAACGCTAACGAAGATCTGCGTTGCGCTTGGGCTCTCTGCTGACTTGCTTGTGGGGCTCGTCGAAAGGGAAGCCACTCAGACCCAACCGGCACCCGACGAAGAACTGACGCCGGAAATCAGGCGGTTGCTGCGACTGGTGCGAACGATGGATGACGAGCAGTTCGCCATCTTCAAGGGAACAGCGACCGGGTTGGCCAAGCTCAACAAGAGGAGGCAGCAGCAAGGCAAGCGTGATAAGGAAAATGGCGCCATCATCTGAGAGGCATACCGCATGGAAGATGACCTTCTACAAAAGAGACTCGGCGAGGCAGCCCGAACCGCACGCGAGGCGCTCGGGCTCACTCAGGCACAAGTAGCCGATGCGGCAAGGATGAGCCCGGCCGTGTATGGGCGCATCGAGCGCGGCGGGATGATGCCGAGCGTTCCAGCGCTGCGAAGGCTCGCGGTCGCCTTGGGTGTTTCCCCGGCTGTGCTCCTGGATATGAGCGCGCGCGAGATGCCTACCACTGACAAGGCTCTGTCACCCGAGACCCGGAAGGCTGTCGGGCTCCTGCGGACGTGGCCAGAGTCCAAGGTCAAAGTCGGGTGCGAGTTGCTGCGCGTGCTCGACGCCGCGCCGATGCGCGAGGAATAGGCCCGTCCCGGAATGGGGACCGGGGCGGTAGGTGGAGCGGCCGACTTGGAGCGGTCGCGAGCCTTGGAGGGGTCCACCTGCCGCTCCGGTCCCGCTGTCTGAGCCGCATCCCTGCGGTTATGCTACGCTCCCCCATCTAGGAGGTGAGGTAGAGCGTGGGACTGACACTCAGGCACCCGGACATCGGCGACATGATCGGGGACTACAAGGTGGTGGGGTTCTTGGGCGCGGGGGGCCTCGGGATCGTCTACAAGGTCGAGCGCGG
>NZ_DBNGVP010000202.1:0-2987 GCF_057119385.1 Archangium sp.
TGCGAGCCAGGGGCGACGCCGTTACTCCTATGAATGACGAGGTCTGCCTGCCTCAAGGTGCGGTTCCTCTATTGCCCCCGGCCAGCGCGACGGTTCTCAATCTGTTTTGGAAGTCCAACTGTAGTAAGGCGGGCCAGCGCCGCCCCCAGGCAGAAGTGGATGCCCCGGCCAAAGGCCAGGTGCGACTCGGCGTTGGGGCGGTTCAGCTCGAGGCGTTCGGGCCGGGGGAAGACGGCCTCGTCCCGGCTGCCCGAGGCGTAGAGCACCTGCAGCCGTGCCCCCCGCGGCAGCGTTACCCCGCCCAGTTCCACCTGCTCGGTGGTGATACGGAAGAGGCCCTGCACGGGGGACTCCAGCCGCAGTGTCTCCTCCACGAAGGGCTGCAGCAGGCTCCCGTCCTCACGTACGGCACGCAGCTGCTCCGGGTGCTCGAGCAACAGCACGAGCGCGGCGGTGATGAGGTTGGTGGTCGTCTCGTGGCCGGCGTTGAGCAGCTGGATGATCACGCTGACCAGCTCCGAGGGGCTGAGTGCCGAACCGTCCTCGAGCCGGGCGTGGACGAGCGCCGACAGCAGGTCTTCCCGAGGCTGCGCCTGGCGTTCCTCCACGTGCGCCAGCAGGTAGCGCGTCAGCCGCACCTGGCCGCGGGCGAGGGCCGCCTGCTGCTCCACTGGCAGGTGGGCGCCTCCGAACAGCGCCATCATCTCGTCGCCCCAGCGCTTGCAATCCTCCATGTCCTGACGCGGCAGGCCCAGGATGTCCGCGATCACCCATGCGGGCAGTGGGTAGGCCAACCGCCAGACCAGGTCCGCCTGGCCCTGCTGGATGAAGGCGTCGACGAGCTCATGGGCAATCTGGCGGATGCGCGGCTCCATGCTGGCCATGCGGCGCGGAGTGAAGGCTCGGCTGACAAGGCCGCGCAGCCGGGTGTGCGCGGGCGGATCGCTATCCACCAGACCGGCCGCGGGGGGCACCCCCTCCGCGAGGACCGCCAGCACCTCGGGAGCGAACTCCTTGGCCACCTGGATGGAGCTGACGGAGGAGAAACGCACCGGATCCTTGAGCACGGTGCTGATGTCCTCGTAGCGGGTGACGATCCACATGCCTGTGCGCGCGCTGAAGAACACCGGCTGATGGGCGCGGGCGGCGGCGTAGACAGCGTAGGGATTCTCGAGCTGCTGGGCTGAGAGCGGGTCGTAGTCGATCATTCCGCGGCAGTCTCCCCTGACTTCACCCGGCGTCGCTTCTTTTTTGGCCAGGCGCGCCGCTCGGCCAGGGCGAGCTCGCGGATGTGTCAACGAATACAACCTGGTGACAGCAGTCACCCCATGGAGACAGCAGTCACCACCTGGAAGCACGGTGGACGGCCCACGGGCCCGCCGCCTCCAGAGGGAAGAAGCGCCAGACCCGGGTCCCGGGACCGAGCCCAGGAGCCGCGGAGAACAGCAAGGAGAAGAAGACACGGCGGACGGAAGTGAGTGGCCGTGAAGGCGCCCTGTGCATGAAACAGGTTTCCACGAAAAGCACGCATTACCTCTAAAACTTGACATTGCATAATAATCCGTCCAATATGGAACAGTCGCCCCGTGTCGTTGGGTGGGCGTACAGGCCTGAAGGCAGCTTCACGAGAAGGGGTGGCCCGCATGACGAGGATGATGAAGAAGCTGAGCTGGGCGGCCCTGCTGCTCACGGTGTCATGTGGAGGGCCCGAGGCCCCGCTCGAGCCCGGAGACTGGATGTCGGCCCTCCGGGCCACGTACCGCGACTTCGACGAGCAGCACGAGCGGGTGGAGATCCACGAGGTGACGCCGGAGACCGGGCTGCTGGATTTGCGCCGGCTCGGCGAGGACGAGCTGGCCCGGGCGCTGCGCTTCCGCCCCATTCCTGGCAAGCTGGTGGAGAGGGAGGGCCAGAAGGTCATGGACTGGGAGCCCGAGCGCCCCGACTGGCCTCCGCCCGTGGACAAGCTCGCCGCGATGGCCCCCGAGAAGCGCCCGCTCGCCGCGGTCGTCCACGTCAAGGCGACGCTCGAGGGCAAGGCGGTGGACTACCAGGCGGTCCTCTACCGTTACGCGAATCAGGAGCAGTGGCTGGTGCATGACGCCGTGCTCGGACTGGACGGCGTGCGTGCGGAGCTGTCGCCCGCCTCCATCTCCATCGACAAACACATCGAGGGCATGAGCCTCTCCGCCCTCGACGCGGCCAACCAGTGCGTGGCCCCGGCGATCAACATCCCGCCCATCACGGGACAGGTCATCTACAACTGCTACTCGGTGACGGACGACCACAGCATCAAGGTCGACTACACGCTGGAGATCAACGCCAGCATGGCCTGCGGCTGGGCGAACGTGGACGCCACGACCGAGAAGTGCGTCCGGACCCAGCACTCGGCCTCGGGGAAATCGAGCTGGAAGGGCGTCCAGTGCCCGGACCTGAACGGCGAGGGGACGTGCTCGACCGGCGCGAACCCGCTCTACTGCGACTTCCAGTGGCCGCACGAGAACTGGTACTTCCACGCGAACATCGGAGCGGACGTCAGGTACGACGGCACCAAGGACGCCGATGGCCAGCCCCGTGGCCTGCACATCGGGGCCGTGATGAAAGGACTGCTCGAGTACAAGTACAGCTCCAGGCTCAACGCCGGGTGGGCGGTGTGGATCATCCGGCTGATCATTGGCGGCGCGGTGACGTACACCGCGCATGAGCTCGCCGACTCACACTGGGGCGTCGAGGTGGAGCAGAACCTCGAGCATGTGAGTGGCGACACCGGCCCCCAGACCTATGACGGCATCTTCGATTGCCCCAACATCATGAGGACGGATGCGGGCACCGACGCGGGGACAGACACGGATGCGGGTTGCGGCTGCCTCTGCGGCTCGTGCTCTGACGCGGGCACCGACGGGGACGCGGGCACGGGCACCGACGGGGACGCGGGCACGGGCACCGACGGGGACGCGGTCACGGGCACCGACTGGGACGCGGGCACG
>NZ_DBNGVP010000203.1:0-40018 GCF_057119385.1 Archangium sp.
TCACGATCGCCAGCCCCAACCCCGCTCCGCCGTACTCGCGCGTCGGGCTGTCGTCCACCTGGTAGAAGCTCTGGAAGATGCGCTCGCGCTGATCCAGCGGAATCCCCACCCCCGTGTCCTCCACCTCAATGCGGTAGCCCTCCACGCCCAGGTCCTTCTGCTGGCCGTGCGCCGACAACCGCACCTCCACCTGCCCACCGCCCGGCGTGAACTTCACCGCGTTGGCCAGCAGGTTCACCACCACCTGGCTCAGCTTCTCCCGGTCCGCCACCACCCGCGGCTGCGCCACCTCCGGCAGCTGCACCTTCACCGTCAGGCCCTTGCGCTGCGCCTGCGGCATCACGCTCGTCAGCGCCCCCTCCACCAGCTCCTGCACGTCCACCCACTCGAAGGCGAGCCGCACCTTGCCCGCCTCGATTTGACTCATGTCCAGGATGGAGGAGATGAGCTTGAGCAGCGTGTTGCCCTTCTCGATGATGGTGCGCACGAACTGCATCTGCTCCGGATTCAGCCCGCCCACCAGCCCCTCGGCCAGCATCTCCGAGTAGCCGATGATGGACGACAGCGGCGTGCGCAGCTCGTGGCTCACCGTCCCCAGGAAGCTCGACTTGATGCGGTCCGCCTCCTTCAACCGCTGGTTGAGCCTCATCAGCTGCGCGTTCTGCGACTCCAGGTCCCGCTGCGTCTCCAGCATCGCCTCGAGGTGCAGCTGCCCCGTCAGGTACGACTTCTGCCCGGCCGCGATCAGCGCCGCCAGCACCTGGGCCACGTGCGCCAGCATCTTCGCCACCCGGTGCTCGCTCTGCCGCCCCACGTGCGCCAGCAGCTCGCGCGCCCGCTCCAGCTCCAGCCCCTCCAGCTCGGTCAGCGACGCCGGCACGTCCGCCAGCTCCTCCGGCGCGAACGGCCCGAACACCACCCGGCCCAGCAGATCCCCCTCCCACTGCACCGGCATCACCACGTAGCGCAGGCCGGTGAAGCACGGCACGCCCAGCAGCTCGCCGCCCAGCGGGCTCGTCCCGGGGAGCACCTGCGCGCCCTGCGTGGGCGTCAGCGGCCCCTCGCTCAACCGCGCCACCAGCGCCGTGCAGCGCGCACGGCCCTGCGCGTGGGTGTTCACGAAGCCGCAGAAATCCCCGTTGCCGCCCTTGGCGTCCGCCAGCGTCCGGCCCCGCTCGTCCAGCACCCGGATTCCCACCCGGTACAGCTCCCCGAGGCTCTCCACCACGTCCCCGAAGCTGAGCGGGTCCAACATGTCCACCAACGAGGCCTTCCGCTGGAGCACCGAGCCGGCGTGCTCTGGCGCGCTGCCCGCGGCGCCTGGTTTGTCGGCGCTCATCGCGGCCTCCCGGGTGAAGACGGATACTGGGACTCGAGGCCGGTTCCCGTCAGGTCCATCTGCTGGAAGATGTGGGTGAGGAACTCCTTCTCCGTCAGGCCGATGTTGCGCGACAGCCGCGCGCGCTCGTCCAGGTTGCGCCACGCCGACTGCAACAGCACGTGCAGCGTCTCCATCACGCCCTCCCCCCTCAGCGCCACCGCCCCCACCACCGGCTCCCCCCCCTTCTTGCGCGCCTCGTCCAGCTCCGCGTCCGTCTGCGCGTCCGGCAGATCCCTCTTGTTGAACTGGATGACCACCGGCACCTGTGTCGCGTCCAGACCGATCTCCCTCATGTTGGCCCGGAGCTTGCGCCAGTAGGCGTTGTTCTCCGCGGAGGCGCTGCGGCGGCTGTCGGCGATGAAGGCCACCGCGTCCGCGTTCTGCAGCACCACCCGCCGCGTGGCGTCATGCACCACCTGTCCCGGCACGGTGAAGAGCTTGAGCTTCACCTTGAAGCCCGAGCTGCTGGTGAAGAACACCGGAAGCAGATCGAAGAAGAGCGTACGATCCTCGTGCGTCTCCACGCTGAGCAACCGGCCGCGCGCCTCCGGCCGGGCCCGCGCGTGGATGGCACGCAGGTTCGTCGTCTTCCCACTCAGCCCTGGGCCGTAGTAGACGATCTTCAGGGTGAGTTCGCGCTGGGCGTGGTTGAGTTGCACGTGCGGAGCTCAGGCTGCCGAGAGGGAGAGGGAAGGGGGGGCCAACCCGCCCCAGGCGGACGGTTTTTTATAGTGAAAGGTGTTCAGCATTGAAAGCCGCCCCCCACCCTACCCGTGCGAAAACCCCCGGATGAGGCGGGAGCGGGCGGCCTTGGAATGCCGGGAGCCCATGCGCAGTTTGGAAAAGTCCGGCTCCCCCTCATGGGGGGAAATGTGCGCCGCACCCAGAGCGTGCATGGGCACCGGTGAAGCGGTTAGGATCGTAGCGCAATGGAGGAGCAAGGCATGACGATGAAGCGGGTGGACCCGGGCGTGGAGGTGGCCGCGATGCCAGTGCCGGACATGGCCAACCTGCCCAACGACCTGGCGCCGGCGGTGAAGTTTTCCGCCCCGACCGATGAGGACATGGCGTCCGTGGCCGCCCTGCGCTCCAGCTCGGAGCCCTGGAAGAGCCGCGGAGAGACGGTGGAGGACAGCCTCAAGGCGCTGACGGCGCTCAAGCCCTTCATCCACGTGGCCAAGGTGCACAACCAGGTGGTGGGCTATGTGACGGTGGAGCGGGACGGTCCGGTGCCCGGCGCCGCCTACATGCGCAACATCGTGATCCGGCCGGAGCTGCGCCGGCGCGGCCTGGGCCAGGCGGTGCTCAACCAGGCCCTGCAGGTGGCGCGGGACATGTTCCGCAAGACGATCGCCCTGCGGGTGGATCCGGCCAACGCCCCGGCGGTGAGCTTCTACCGCAACGCGGGCTTCACCACCGTGGCCACGGTGGTGTCCAAGAAGTCCGGCAAGTTGCGCCTCCTCATGTCTCGCGAGCTGTGAGCTGAGGAGCCTCGGGAAGGGAAGCCCGGCCGCGTCCTCCAGGGCCGCTTCCCTCTCCTGAAAGCGCCCGGTCTGGACCCTCTCCGAGGGCCGAGCCGGGCGCTTCTTTTTCCGGCCGCTCCCCCGCCCGCCCCCGGGCCCGGCGGCGCGCCGGCCGTCCTCTTTCCAGAATTCGTGGCAATTCGCGGCTATGCTGGACGCGCTCTCCCGGGGCCGGCATGGCTCCGGGGCTGGAAGAAGGATGAGCCGGGCATGAAGACCCTCACGGAGTTGCTGCGCCACCTGGCCCGCCCGGGCGCGGTGGAGCTCGCCCTCATCTCCGGGCGCACCCCCATGGTGAAGATGGCGACCGGCGCCTTCGAGGCGTTGGACCCGGCCCTCCTCACCCCCGAGGGGCTGCAGGGGATGCTCCACACCCTGGTGGGAGAGGCCCGCGCCGCCACCGTCTCCGACAAGCCGAGCCAGTGGGCCATGCGCATGGAGGGCCTCGGACCCGTCGTCGTCGGCGCCCTGCGCCGGGGAGACGTCCTCAACGTGCGCGTCATGCGCACCGAGCCCGCCCAGGCCGGCGCCGCCGCGCCCACGCCCCGGCCTCCCGCGCCCGCCGCCACGCCGGCTCCCGCCGCCCAGCGCCCCGCCGGGACGGGCGCGCCTCCGGCTCCGGCCGCCGCCTCGCGTCCGGCGCCCCCCGCGGGCGGACTGTCCCCCCGGCCGGCCAAGGGCGTGCAGATCCTCCCCACCGAGAAGCCCACGGCCGAGCCGCCTCCGCCCGCCGAGCCGCCTCCGCCCGCCGCCGCCGAGCCCGTGGCCGAGGTGCCCCAGGGGCCGCGCCTCGTGGTGCGCCCGGAGTCCGCGCGCAACCTGACGATGCTGCTGGAGGACGCACGCACCGTGGGCGCGAGCGACCTGCACGTCGTCGCCGGCCGCCCTCCCCTCTTCCGCGTCGTTGGCGAGCTGCTGCCCCACGGTGAGCCGCTGCCGCCCGAGATGGTGGAGTCGATGCTGCTGCCGCACGTGCCCGCGCGCCTGCGCCCGGTGCTGGACCGCGAGGGCAGCGCCGACTTCTCGCTGGACCTGGGGCAGTCCGGCCGCTTCCGCGTCAACGTCTCGCGCCAGCGCACCGGCTACAAGGGCTGCTTCCGCCTCATCCCCCGCGAGATTCCCACCCTCGAGTCGCTCGGCCTGCCCGTCGACATCGCCAAGGCCACCCACCACCACCAGGGCCTCATCGTCGTCACCGGCCCCTCCGGCCACGGCAAGACGAGCACCCTGGCGGCCATCGTCAACCGCATCAACTGCGAGACGACCCACCACGTGCTCACCGTGGAGGATCCGGTGGAGTACCTCCACCCGCGCCGGCGGGCGCTGCTGAGCCAGCGCGAGGTGGGCACGCACACCAAGACGTTCGCCACCGCCCTCAAGGGCAGCCTGCGCGAGGACCCGGACGTCATCCTCGTGGGCGAGCTGCGCGACACGGAAACGGTGCGCATGGCGCTGTCCGCCAGCGAGACGGGCCACCTGCTCGTCTCCACGATGAACACGCCCAGCGCGGCGAAAACCATCGACCGGCTCATCGACCTCTTCCCGCCGGGGGACCAGGCGCAGGTGCGCATGACGCTCGCCAGCAGCCTGCGCCTCATCGTCAGCCAGCGGCTGCTGCCTGGCGCGGACCGCCAGAGCCTGGTGGTCGCCGCCGAGCTGCTCCCCGGCTCGGTGGCCCTGGGCAACCTCATCCGCGACAACAAGACGTACCAGATTCCCTCCCTGCAGCAGCGTGGCAAGTCGCTCGGCATCATCCGCTTCGACGACTCGCTCGCCGAGCTGGTGCGCTCCGGGAAGACGACGCTGGAGATCGCCAGGGCCTACGCCGAGAGCCCCGACGAGCTGGAGGCCATGGTGACGGGCAAGCGGCCCGGCGCTCCTCCCGAGCCCCCGTCGCCGGATGGCGGCAAGCTGCTGTCCAAGATGGGCAACCTCCTCAACCGGAAGAGCGCCTGACCATGAGCTCCTCGCCGCGCATCGCCGCCCTCTTCGACAAGCTCCTGGAGAACAAGGGGAGCGATCTGCACCTGAGCATCGGCCACCCGCCCCTGGGACGCATCCGCGGCGAGCTCACGCCCCTGCGCGAGGCCCTCCTCACCCAGCCGGAGCTGGAGGCGATGCTCTTCGAGCTCACCAGCCCCGAGCAGAAGCGGCAGATAACCGAGGACCTGGACCTCGACTTCGCCTACAGCTACGGCACCAAGGCGCGCTTCCGCGCCAACTACTTCTACAAGACGACGGGCGTGGCGGCCGTCTTCCGCACCATCCCCAGCAAGGTGCTGTCCCTGGCGGAGCTCAACGCCCCCGAGGTGGTGCGCAAGCTGGCCGAGCGCCGCAGCGGACTGGTGCTCGTCACCGGCCCCACCGGCAGCGGCAAGTCCACCACGCTGGCGGGGATGATCCACCACATCAACCACACCCGCCCGGCGCACATCCTCACCATCGAGGATCCGGTGGAGTTCGTGCACGAGTCGGCGAAGTCGCAGGTGACGCACCGCGAGGTGGGCATCCACGCCGCCAACTTCACCACCGCCATCCGCTCGGCGGGCCGCGAGGACCCCAACGTCATCCTCATCGGCGAGCTGCGCACCAACGAGACGATGAAGCTCGCGCTCCAGCTGGCGAGCTTCGGCGTGCTGGTGCTGGCCACGGTGCACACCAACAGCGCGCCGGCCACCATCGATCGCATCATCAACTCGTTCCCCGCGGAGGAGCAGCCGCAGGTGCGCGGCATGCTCGCCGAGGGCCTCGCCGGCATCGTCGCCCAGCAGCTCATCCGCACCGCGGACGGCAAGGGCCGCGTGGCCGCCCTGGAGATCCTCATCGGCACCAGCGCCATCGCGTCGATGATTCGCGAGGGGAAGGTGTTTCAAATCGCGAGCAAGATGCAGGCGAGCCAGAACCTGGGCATGCAGACGCTCGACATGCACCTGGAGAAGCTGGTGGCCGCCAACACCATCACCCCGGAGGCCGCCATGGAGAAGGCCCAGGACAAGGAGGCCTTCGCCAAGGTGCTCCAGCGCCTCAAGCCGGAGTTCGAGGTGCCCGAGTTCGACCTCGGGGAGGCCGGTGGTTCGCACTGAGGTCCCCTCTCCCTCTGGGAGAGGGTGCATGCGCAACCCTAGTGGTCTCCGGTGTGCACTGGCAGGTACACCTGGAAGGTGGTGCCTCGCCCCGGCTCGCTCTCCACCGACAGTTCCCCTCCGTGCGCCGTGATGATGCGCCGGCACACCGAGAGCCCCAGCCCACTCCCCACCCCCACCGGCTTCGTCGTGAAGAACGGGTCGAACACCCGCTCCAGCAGCTCCGGCGGAATCCCGCAGCCCGTATCACTCACCTCGACGCGCACGCGCTCGCCCTCCACCTCCCGCGCGGACACCTGGATGCGGTTGTGCTCCGGCTGCCCCGGTGAGATGGCGTGCGCCGCGTTCAACAGCAGGTTCAGGAACACCTGGCACAGCCGCGCCTCGTTGCCCCGCACCCGCGGCACCTCGTCCAGCGACTCGACCACGTGCGCCCGGTTGCGGATCTCGTGCGCCGCCAGCTTCACCGCGCTGCGCACCACCTTCCCCACCTCCACCGGGCCGCGCTCCATCTCGTCCGGGCTGGAGAGCAGCTTCAGGTCCTGCACGATCTGCCGCACCCGCTCGGCGCCCTCGTTCGCGTCCGCGAGTGCCTGCGTCACCTCCGGCGGCCTCGCCTGCCCCATCACCCGCTTCACGTGCGCCAGGTTGTTGAGCAGGAAGGACAGCGGGTTGTTGATCTCATGCACCACGCCCGCCGCCAACTGGCCGATGGTCGCCAGCCGGTCCGCGAAGAGCAGCTGGCTCTGCGCCTCCTGCAGCTGCTCCAGGCTCTCGGAGAGCCGGTCGTTGGACACCGCCACCCGCTGGCGCTGCAGGGCATTCACCAGCACGCCGCCGGAGACGGCCATCAGGCGCAGCGACTCCTCCGGCCAGGCGCCCGGTCTCCCCACCGCATCGCACCCCAGCCACCCGAGCAGCCGGCCCCCGAGGAACAGCGGCATGTGCACGTAGGAGCGGGTGCCCAGCGTCTCGCAGAGCCGCTTCTCGGCCGCGGCCTCAGGAGGCAGCAGCGCCGTGTCCCTCACGAGCACGGTCCGTCCCGTCAGCAGCTGGCGCATGGACCAGGACAGGGCGTCCACCGGCACACTGCGCGCGCCGTCCACGTCATGAGGCGCCACGCCCTCCGCGCACCACGCGTAGACCTCGGCCACCTGGCGCCGGTCCTCGGCCAGCAGGAAGACGTAGGCACGCTGGGCTCCGAACCATTCGCCGAGCACCGCCAGCGTGGCGCGCAGCCCCGGCTCCATCTCCTCCAGCGGCAGGTTCAACAGGCGATGCGACAGCTCCGCCACCAGGGCCCAGTTCCCCAGCAGCGACTGGAGCTGGTTGCGCAGCCCCTGGAGGGACTCGGCCTCGCGCCGCAGCGCCGAGACCATCGCCACCGGCTCTCCCTCTCCGAGCGCCTCGGAGAGCTGGAGCAGCGTGCGCTCCGATTGTTTGAGACGCGTCAGCAGCGGGTCCGCTCCCGCCCTCTCCCCAGCGACATCCCACTCCATCTCGGGTGCAAGCATGGACGCCTCCGATCCCCCGGTCGAGGCACTGCGACCTTCACGACCTTCACGTCGCGGAGAATAACGGGCGCGTCGCGGATACGTCATGGACGCGAAGACTCCCCTGCCCGCAATGCGCAACAGCCAACGCAACGGCGTTTCCACGGGGAGCCGCCGATTGAAAACTTCCGTCAGAAGTCGACGTCGTCCTCGCGCTCGAGGGCGAGCGTGCCTTCGAACCAGGCGCTCAGCTCATCGAGCTTGTTGAGGCGCCGGGCCGGCGGGAGGCTCGTGAGGAAGGCGCGCCCGTAACTCTTGGTGACGATGCGCCGGTCCAGCATCGCGACGATGCCCCGGTCCGCCCGCGTGCGGATGAGCCGGCCGAAGCCCTGCCGCAACGCCAGCGCCGCCTGCGGAAGCTGGTAGCCCCCAAAGGCCTCCTCGCCCCGGGCCTCGAGCTGGCGGATGCGCGCCGCCACCACCGGGTCTCCCGGCGAGGCGAATGGCAGCCGGTCGATGATGACCAGGCTCAGCGCGTCCCCCGGCACGTCCACGCCCTCCCAGAAGCTGTGCGCCGCGAAGAGCACGCTGGGCACCTCGCGGAAGGCCTCCAGCAACTGCTGCTTGGGCCGCTCGCCCTGCAACAACACCTGGTAGGGCAGCCGGCTGCGCGCCAGCGCGTGCGCCCGCTCCATGTTGCGCAAGGAGGTGAAGAGCACGAAGGCCCGGCCTCCCGTCACCTCGCACAGCCGGATGATCTCCTCCGCCGCCGCCTCGATGAAGCCGGGGGCCGCCGGGTCCGGCAGGTGCGTGGGCAGGTACAGCGCCGACTGCTGCTCGAAGTCGAACGGGCTGGGCACCGACACCGTGCGCACGCTCGCCACCGGCACGCCCTCCTCGTCGTACAGCCCCATGCGCCGCGCGAAGAAGTCGAAGCGCCCCTCCGCCGCCAGCGTCGCCGAGGTGAACACCACCGTGTCCACCCCTCCGTAGAGCCGCTCCTGCAGCTCCCTGGCAATCTCGATGGGGCTCGCGCGCAGGAAGACGCCCCGCCCGCGCGCCTCCGCCCAGTACACGTGGTCGTTCGACTCCACCTTCTCCAGGAAGGACAGGTCCGCCACCAGCTCCGCGCACCGCCGCGTCAGCAGCGTCAGCTCCGGCTCGCGCTCGGTCGTGGTGAAGGCCCCCAACGCCGAGAGCGCCTCCTTCACCTGCTCGATGGAGCCCGACAGCAGCGCCAGCCGCTCGGGATTGAGCGCCACCGCGCCCTCGTGCTCCTTGAGGCCCAGCACCCGTGGCGCCTGCGAGAAGAGCGCCTCCGAATGCGTGCGCAGGCGCACCACCAGCGAGGACAGCATCCCGAAGCGCGAGTCCGTGGGCGCCAGGACGGCCAGCGCGTCCCGCACCAGGTCCTCCAGCCGGAAGCTCGACACCGAGTGCCCGAAGTGGCTCCCCGCCGCGTCCTCCAGCGCGTGCGCCTCGTCGAAGATGACGGCGTCGTACTGCGGCAACACGCCCTCGCCCCGCTGGCCCCGGCCCCTCAGCGCCAGGTCCGCGAAGAAGAGGTGGTGGTTCACCACCAGCAGGTCCGCCGCCTCCGCCGCCCTCCGCACCCGCGTCACGTGGCAGCTCTCGTACACCGGGCACTTCGAGCCCAGGCACGTGTCCGACGTCGTCGACAGCCGGCTCCACGCACTGAAGGACTCGGGCAGCTCCAGCTCGCTCCGGTCCCCCGTCTCCGTCCGGCTCGCCCACGCCTGCAGGTGCTTCCAGTACCGCCCCTCTTCCCGCGAGGCGAACTGCGGATCCTTGCTGAAGGCGTCGTAGCGGTGCAGGCACAGGTAGTTGCTGCGCCCCTTGAGGTACGCCGCCTCGAAGCTGAGCCCCATGCGCTCGCGCAGGAGGGGCAGGTCCTTGAAGAAGATCTGCTCCTGCAGCGTCTTCGTCGCCGTGGACACCACCACCCGCCGGCCCGAGAGCAACGCCGGCACCAGGTAGGCGAGCGTCTTGCCCGTGCCCGTGCCCGCCTCGGCCAGCAGGTAGCCCCGCTCGCCGAAGGCCTTCTCCACCGAGCGCGCCATCTGCAGCTGCTCCGGGCGGTACTCGTATGCGTCCAGCGCGGCCTGGAGCGCGCCACCAGGGCCGAGCAGCGTGTCGACGGAGAGCCGGTGCGAGGAGGCGGGCAGGGACATGGACGGGGGAGCGGCGGGAGGAAGGGGCACAAGAGGATAACAGTGCGCCGCTCGCTCGTCGGGTTTTGTACAGGAGCGGCTCGGCTGCCTGGCCGGTGGGGCTGGCGCCAGGGCTTTCCGCTCCCCCGCTCCCCCGCTCCCCTCCCGGGAGGGTGGGGGTTTCGTCCAGAAGTGGCCCTCCGCGCGCCCCTGGTTCCCCGCTTCTGCCGGGCAGACGACGGACACGGGGTCCGCCGTCAGCTCCATACGAGCGAGCACATCGACATCCACCTGGAGCCCGAGGGGTGGCTCCATGCCGACTGGAAGGGCTACCAGTCCGTGGACATGGTGAAGGCCGGGTGCGAGGAGATCCTCCGTCACCTCGAGGCGCAGCGGCTGTCGAAGGTGCTGAACGACAACAGCCACGTGACGGGCATCTGGGTGGAAGCCGCCTACTGGGTGGCGAGCAACTGGTTTCCCCGCATGAGGAAGGCAGGGCTGCGCCAATTCGCCTGGGTGCAGTCCCCTTCACGGCTCAGCCAGCTCTCCGCGAACACCACCCTGGAGCACACGGCGCCGGGCACGGCCGTGTTCTTCGACGACGTCTCCTCCGCCGCCAGGTGGCTCCGCGAGGCCTGCCAGCCCTGAGTTGCGCATGCGCCCTCTCCCTCTGGGAGAGGGCGGGGGGTGAGGGTCGTCACCCACGTGTTCCTCGAACGGCGAAGACCCTCACCCTAGCCCTCTCCCAGAGGGAGAGGGGACATCCACGGGCCCAATCAGTGGGCCGCAGCCGTGTCCGCGCCGCCCGCGAGCTTCACGATGTTGAACTCGACGCGGCGGTTGTTCTCCCGTCCCGCCTCCGTCTCGTTCGTGTCCATCGGCCGCGTCTCGCCGTAACCCTCCGCCTCCAGCCGCTCCGGGGCAATCCCCTCGGCGATGAGGAAGGCGCGCACGTTGTTGGCCCTCCGCCTCGACAGGTCCATGTTGAAGGCGTCGTCACCCCGGTCGTCCGTGTGCCCCTCCACGCGCACCCGCTCCACCCGCGGGTTCGTCTTCAGCACCGACGCCACCTGCTTCAGCAGCTCGAAGGACCTGTCCAGGATGACGTCCTTGTTGGTGGCGAAGTGCACCTTCTCCAGGATGACGATGCGGTTGGCCTCCAGGCGCACCCGGGACACGTCGGGCGGAGGCCGCACCGGATCGGTCTCGACGATGACGGGAGCCGCGGGAGCCGCGGGAGGCACCGGCGCCTCGGCCATGGGCTCGGACAGAGGCACCGGCACCGGAGTGGAGGCCACGGGCTCGGTCCGGGCCGAACGGGTCCGCTCGCCAGGCTGCGTCCAGTCGATTCCCGCGAAGACGCGGAAGCCCGGCGTCCCGTAGCCGCGCGTCAGGCCCGGGCCACCGCCCACGTGCGCCAGCAGCCCGTCACGCACGCGGTACTGCACCGAGGCCAGCAGCTCCAGCGGCAGCTCCTCGGCGTTCCGCTCGGCCAGTCCGAGCGCCCCCGACACCTGCGCCTGCACCGCGAGCCGCTCCCCCACCGGCAGCCGCGCCCCGAGCGCGTACGACAGCTCGTTGCCGGCGCGCAGGTTGCTCAGCCGCTGCTCTCCGCGCAGGTGGGCGCCCACGTTGGCCACCACGCGCACGCCACTCGCCGAGAGCCACTCCCCCACCACCTGGGGCTGCACGGCCAGGCCCGCTCCGCCGCGGAAGCCCTGGCCTCCCGCGGTGGGCACCACCACGGGCACGGCCACGCCCAGGTGCAGCCCGCCCTTGGAGAAGAGGTGCGCCTTGGGCACCAGCCGCAGGTCTCCCAGTCCCGCCCCATTCACCCCCTCCGCGAAGGCCGGCATCACGGCGGCTCCCTGCTCGGAGGCCTGGTACGTGACGGGCAGGGCCATGCCCAGCTCGAACCGGTCGAAGAAGGAGATGGAGCCCATCAGGTCCAGCGTCACCTGGGTGGCCACCACGCCGTAGACGAAGTCGTCCTGGCGCTTGTCGAGGAAGTTCAGCGGGTTGTTGGCGTAGTTGAGCGAGGCGCCCAGGTGCCAGCCCAGGTGCTTGTCCACCCGCGCGCCGTACACGCCGAGCAGATCCGTGGCACCAGGGCCGGGCTTGTAGCGCTGCACGTCGATGGACTGGGACAGCGTGGCCGGGTCGAGCAGCTGGGCCCGCGCGGCCTCCGGAGCGGACAGCGTGCCGAGCGCCACCAGTCCCATGGCCGCGGTGCCCGTGCGGCGGCGCGAGCGAATCAGCGGAACGGCGAGCAGCAGCGCCGCCAGCCACACCAGGGGCGAACCGCTCGAGGCACTGCAGCCACGGCCCGCGACACCGTATTCCACTGGCTCCGGGTCATGCCCAGCGTCCGTGCCGCCATCGGACCCACCGTCCGTGCCGCCATCGCCATCAGTCGCCGGAATGGAGATGGGCGTGGGACCCGGAGGCACGCCCGGACCCGGGCGCGAGCGGGTGTCCATCGCGTCCGTGCCCAGCTTGCCCGCGGCGTTGATGAGGGCGACGTTCTCGATGGTGCCCCCGGCCCCGGAGGCGACGAGCGCCTCGAACTGGATGGTGGCCGAGTCACCGATGGCCATCTCGCCCCCCTTGGAAGACGAAGCGCCAAGGCCCAGGTAGACGGTGAGGGTGGTGCTCCCATCCCACGAGCCGACGTCATCGCCGGAGCGGTCCGTCACCGGCCGGCTGTTCACCCGGAGGGACTCCGCGACATACGTGAGCTGAGCGGGCAGCGTGTCCACGAACTTCGTGTCGATGGCGGCATCGTCCCCCGTGTTCTTCGTGGTGATGGTGTAGCGCAGGTAATCGCCGGGCCGCGCCGTGCCATCGGCCCGCGTGAGGTTCTCCACCGTCTTGTACGTCTCCCGGAAGTCCGGGCGCTTCGTGGCGATGGAGGCAACGAAGCCCCCCAGCCAGAAGATGTCACCCGAGGTCCCCACCTTCACCTCGGCCGTCTGGGAGCCGGCCGCCATCGTCACGTCCACCACATCCAGGTCCAGTCCCGACAGGCTCCCCTGCGTGCCCGTCAGTTGGGGCAGGTCTCCCGGAACGCTCACCGCCACCGCCTCGGGCATCCCCACCGAGCCCGCCGCGAGCGGCTGGTGGCTGCGCGTGCCGTTGAAGAAGTTGTCCCCCGGGTTCAGCGAGTTCCCCATCCGGAACTCGTTGAAGTCGAGCCAGTCCCCCTTGTCGTACTCGTCTCCGTCGAAGGCGACCACGCCCAGCTTCGCCTCGTTGGCGTACTCCGGCACGTAGAAGCCCCGGAGGTTCACCGTGATGTCGGAGCCCGCCACCGGATCCAGGCCGTCGTACAGCTTCAGGTCCCGCATCGGCTCGCTGTCCAGCTCGTAGAACACCACCATCCACCAGGCGGTGAACATGAACTCGGAGGAGAAGTAGCGGCCCCGCAGGTCGATCGTGTCCACCCCTCCCAGCTGATAGAGGCCCGGCCCGTACTCCTGGACGAAGTCCGTCACATCCAGCGAGGCCTGGTACTGGAAGTCCTGCGTGACCTTGCGATCCGACGCGAAGGTCACGTCGGCGGTGAGGCTGCGGGTCTCCTGAGCACCCATCGGCACATCACGCAGGAAGGTGAGCTCCGCGGTGGTGTCCGGCAGCTCCGGGCTCCGGTCCGAGGGCCTCTGGGAGTTGGAGCGCGTGGCCGCCCAGTAGATACGGGCGTACGTCACCCGCGCCCCCTTGGGCAGCTCGAGACTGGCCCGGCTGCGGGCATTTCCTGGGAGCACGTCCGGGTCGGCCACGGCCCGCTCGGCCCCGGCAACGCTCTGGATGGTCCAGAAGTAGTCCGGTGAGGTGTCATCACCGCTTCCGTGTTTGCCGCACTTGTCCCCGACAGTGCCCACCACCGGGGCGGGCGTCTCCTCGTTGCAGCCCTGCCCGAGCGTGTTGCCGATGAGGACGAAGTTGCCGTGCTGGTCGCTCCAGTGACGGGGCTTCTTGGTGCTCTGGGCCTCGGCGCGGCCGGCCATCAGCAGCGCGGCGAGGGTGAACAGCAGCCACAGCACCCACAGCAGCAGCGAGGGCCGATGCCACGAGGTGGAGTCCGGGGAATGTGAGGAATGGGTCCGCATGGGTCGCTCCAGGGTGGAACGGAGGTACTCGCGGGGGCCGGTGTTTCCGGCTCCCCGCATGCACACCAAGGTGCCAGCGGCACCGCTCCCGGGCTGTGCGCGGAATCACGGCCCGGATGTGAGGTCCGTCACCCCACGGGGAGAACCCGGGGCTCGCGATACCCTCACCCCGTCCCTCTCCCGGAGGGCGAGGGGATGTGGGGGAGCCCCAGGACTCCTGATGACGGCTACTGCGCGGGCGGGTACTTCTGCAGTTTGCGCTGCAACGAGCGCCGGTGCAGGCCCAGCCGCCTCGCCGCCTCGGAGATGTTGCCTCCACAGTCCGTCAGCACCCGCTGGATGTGCTCCCACTCCGCTCGTGCCAGCGTCGGCGGCTGGAAGTCCTCCGTCACCTGCGCCCCCTCGCCCGGACCCCTCGAGAAGGCCAGCAGCAGGTCATCCACGTCCGCCGGCTTCGGCAGGTAGTTGAACGCCCCCAGCTTCACCGCCTCCACCGCCGTGGCGATGCTCCCGTAGCCCGTGAGCACGATGATGCGCGTGGACGCATCCAACGCGTGCAGCGCCCGCACCAGCTCCAGCACTCCGCGCCCCGGCATCCGCAGGTCCACCAGCGCCAGCTCCGGTGACTCCTTCGTGGCCAGCCCGAGCGCCTCGTCATACGAGCCCGCCGTGCTCACCTCGAAGCCGCGCTCGCGGAAGGCCCGCGCCAGCCGCTCGCGGAACACCGCCTCGTCGTCCACCAGCAGCAGCGTCGGCGCATGGCCGGGCGTCGGGCTCGTCGGGCTCGTCATGTCCCTGGCTTCACCCGGGACGCCCCCGCAGGCAACGCGGCGGATTGTCGCAGCCCCCCCGCCGGCCACGTCAGCACCACCGTCGTCCCCTGCCCGGGCGTGGAGCGCAGCACCAGCCCTCCCCCCAGCTGCTCCAGCACCGCGCGCGTGAGGAACAGTCCCAGCCCCATCCCCTCCCCCGGCGCCTTGGTGGTGAAGAAGGGCTCGCCCGCCCGCGCCAGCACCTCCGCCGGCATCCCCTCGCCCGAGTCCTCCACCGTCAGCCGCCACCCCGCCGCCTCGCGCACCAGCCCCAGCCGCACCGGCTTCCCCGGCCCCGACGCCTGCAGCGCGTTCTTCACCACGCCCCGGATGGCCCGCGCGAAGGCGTGCGCCGGGACGAGCTCCCGCTCCTCCCACGTCCGGGCGTCCAGCTCCGTGCGCACCCGCTCCCGCTCCGGCAGCCCCTCCAGCGCCTCCTCCACCAGGGCCGCGGGCGCCCGCTCCACCATGGACTCGCCCTGGCTCGCCCCCGCGTCCAATGTCATCTGCGTCAGGATGTCCCGGCAGCGCGCCACCTGCTGGCGGATGAGCTGCACGTCCTCGAGCGCCGTCGCCTCCGCGCCCGTCCGCGTCCACTGCCGCTCCAGCTCCCGCGCCGCCACCGCGATGGTGGACAGCGGCGTGGACAGCTCGTGCGCCGCCCCCGCCGCCAGCGTGCCCAGCGCCGTCAGCTTCTCGTGGCGCGCCGCCGCCGCCCGCGCCGCCACCAACTCCGCCTCCCGCGCCGCCAGCGCCCGCGTCACCCGCTGCACGAAGTAGACGATGAAGCCCGCCGCCAGCGCGAAGGCCGCCCACATCCCCTCCAGGTGCATCCGCACGTCATGGATGTGGTGCTGCGGGTGCGCCGACGACAGCTCGCCCCCCGCGCTGGGGAACCACAGGTGGTCCACGAAGAGCGCGCCGAAGCTCGCGATGGCCAGCACCGTCAGCGCCCACGTCCACCCCGCGCGCAGCACCACCGCCGCCAGCGCGATGTGCACCAGGTACAGCGCGCTGAAGGGATTGAAGGGGCCTCCGCTCAAGTCCAACAGCACCGTGAGCAGCGCCACGTCCAGCGCCATCACCGCCCACAGCAGCCGCTCGCGGATGGGGCGCTCGCGCCGGGCCCACAGCCCCAGCGCCGCGTTGCTCACCGCCGCCACGGCCATGGTGGCGAACAGCGGCACCAGCCGCTGCGCCATCCCCAGCCCGAAGTGCACGCCCAGGATGATGGCCGCCTGCCCCACGACGGCCCCCCAGCGCAGCCTCAGCAGCCAGGAGAGATTGATGGCCTGCGCGTCCCGCACCGCCCTACGGCGTCCCCGTCGTCAGCATCCGCTTCACCTGGGCGCCGATCGCCACCGCCGCGATCATCAGCAGCAGGAAGAGCAGGCCCAGGCCCGCCATCTTCATCTTCGTGCCCTTGTCCGGCGGAGGCGTGGCCATGAAGGTGGAGCTGGCCGCCGCCAGCCGCAGCACCTCCTCGCGCCCCCGCTGCGCCATGGTGTCCTCGGGGTGGCGGGCCAGCCGGATGCGGTACAGGCGGCCCAGCGCGGCCAGCTCCCCGCGCTCCGAGGCCAACGCCAGCACCTTGTCGTGCGCGCCCTTGCTCTCCCACAGCTCCACCACGCCCAACCACGTGGAGGCCACCGCCCCGGAGGGCCGCGACTCCTCGGGCCGGAAGCGCGCGTAGTCCAGCCCGCAGTAGGGGCACACCACCGCGCCGTCCTTCTTCACGCCGATGCACTTGGGGCAGTAGCCCGCCGGCGGCATGAAGGGATCCTCCGACGACGAGGAGAAGGAAGAGGACGGAGCGGCGGGCGCCGAGGCGTCCTGCACCAGGCGCAGCTGGACGCCCGAGGCCTTCGCCGGCACGGGCTCCGGGACCGGCGGCACCACCGTGGTCTCGCCCCCGCCGCGCTGCTGCACCTCCGAGAGCCGCAGCACCATCAGGTTCGCCGCCGCCGTCTCCGACATGGCCAGCCGGGGCCTGGACGGCGCGGGCTCGGGGGCCGGGGCCTTGGCCGCCACGGGCTCGGGGGCCTGGAACTTCGTCACCACCGGCTCGGGCACCTGCGGCTTCACCCCCACGGGCGCCGGGGCGGGCGTCTTCGCCGGCTCGGCCGCCACGGGCACGGGCGTCTTCTCCGGCCCGGACTCCTTCGACTTGCGGCGGCTCTCCCGCGCCTCGTTCTCGATGGCCGCCAGCAGCTCCGCCGGCACCGAGACGCGCCGCGTGGGCTCGTTCTCGATGGGGTCCGGCTCGGCCTCGCTCTCGCCGAGCGCGATGACGGGCTCGGACGACTCCTCCGCCTTCGAGGCCTTCGACTTCGCCGGCTTGGAGGCCGCCGCTGCGCCTGGCTCCTCCACCTGCTCGGGCACGCTGCGCATCTCCACCTTGCAGCGCGAGCATTTGACCACGAGCAGACCGTCCTCCATCCGGAACGACGCCGGTGGAACGAGCCGCTCGCAAGCCTCGCAGAAGTACTTCACCAGATCTCCATTCGGATGGGCACGGGCATGGCACACCCCACCAGCGCGAGGAAGCATACCGCGCAGACCAGCTTCCGCCCGAGTCCCAAAGGCTCGGCTGGTCGGGTGACCTCCGGGTGACCGAATCCCACCACCTTCGTGGCCACCAGGAGCCAGGGGCCCCAGGTCACCGTGTAGAACAGGGTGAGGAAAAGCAGCACCAGGGCCATGGCCTTGCCCACCCACCGGGCGTGTCCGCCCCAGAGGGCGTAGGCGAGGTGTCCACCATCGAACTGTCCCACCGGGACGAGGTTGAGCAGCGTCACCAGCAGGCCGAACCAGGCGGCAATCACCACCGGGTGCTCCTGCAGGCCCTTGCCGGGGGGCAGCGGCCCCAGGACGAGCCACTTCAGCCCGCGCATCAGCAGCCCGTCCCCGAAGATGAGCAGGGCGTGCTGGGGGAGGGCGTCGCGGGCCGGGGAGGCCGGGGCCAGGGAGAGCTTCACCTGGAGCCACTGGAGGAAGTCCCCGCCCAGACACCAGAGGGAGGTGCGGCCCGGGAAGGAGGAGGACACCGGGGGCACGTCCACCACGGGCGAGTGGGCCAGGCCCCAGAGGAGGAAGGGCAGGGCCACGAGCAGGCCGGCCAGGGGCCCGGCGGCGCCGATGTCCACCAGGGCGTTGCGGGTGGGGATGCGGCCGCGGATGCGGATGACGGCGCCCAGGGTGCCCACCCCCAGGTAGGGCAAGGGGATGAAGTAGGGCAGCGACGCGTCCACCCCGTGCACGCGCGCCAGCAGGTAGTGCCCCATCTCGTGCGCCCCGAGGATGGTCAGCAGCGCGACACTGAAGGTCAGCGCCTCGGAGAGGCGGGCGCTCCACGGCAGCGACGCCCCGAGGAAGAGGTTGTCGAAGGTGAGCGAGGTGGTGCCGACGGTCAGCACGAAGAGCAGCAGGTGCAACCAGGGGCGGTTGACGACTCGGGCGGGCGCGCTCTCCATGGAAGGGAGGGGGTAGCCACGGCGGGCCGGTATTTCAATGCGGCCCGGCCCCCAGTGGGCGGAGAAGGGGGGTTGGAAGATCCATTGCTTGACTTGAAAGGTGCCTTTGCTACGACGGCCCGGCAGCTTGAAGACCCATCGACCTGTTGGGGGCCTGGTCTACCGAATGGTCAGTGCGCCCCAGCGTCCAACCGGAGGGAAGCACACGATGAAGAAGGCCATTGTTTCGGCGTTTCTGGCGAGCAGCCTGGTGGCGTGCACGAGCGTGGAGACCGCGGTGGTCTCGGGCAACGAGGTGTCCGCCGCGGGTGGCGAGCCGATCGCCGTCATCCAGGGCACCGCGCTGGGCCTGACCGCCATCTTCCACGTGATCGACCTGGTGCAGAGCGACCTGGACACCGTGGTGAACAAGCTCCTGGTGGCCGAGGCCAAGGCCATGGGCGGCAACAAGGTGCAGCTGCTGGGCGCCTCCACCACGCCGCGTCACGGCATCTTCGCCCTCACCGGCACCATCCTCAGCCTGACCTACTCGCAGGCGACGGGCGTGGCGGTGAAGTAGTCAGCCACCACCGTTTCCACGGTAGTGTGCGAGGGCCCCCTGGCGACAGCGGGGCCTTCTGCTTTTTCAGCGCCCTCCCGAGCGCCCCTCTCCGAGTCCCATGTCCGTCCGCCCCCTGTCCCTGCTCCTGCTCGTCCTCGCCGGCTGCCGCCGGGGTGAGGACTCGTCCACCCTGCTCGCCGACGCCCGGCAGCGCCTGGCCGCGCGCGACGGCAAGCTCACCAGCTACGCGCTGGCGGGCACCGCGCGCGAGGCGGGCCAGACGATGGACTTCCAGTTCGCCTACCGCGCGCCGCGGAAGATGCTGGGGACGCTGGGCACGCCGGCCGTGCGCGCCTTCGCCTGGGACGGGGAGCACCTCTTCGAGCGCGACGACGTGGCGAAGAAGTTCCGCACCTATGAAGGGGGGCTGGGGCCCGGGGAGCGGGCGGGCGTGCTCACGGCGCTCTTCGCGCCCTTCGCGCCCGAGGGCTTCCGCGTGCCGCTGCTGCCGGGCCAGGGCGTGAGCGCGCGCCGGACGCAGCACCCCCAGGGCCCCGAGGCGGTGGAGCTGACGGTGAAGCCCGCGGGCACGGACGTGGAGGTGACGTACGTGCTGCGCTGGCCGGCCATGGACTTCCTGGGCAAGCGCACCCGGAGCGGCGGGGACACGGCGGAGCTGCGCGTGGAGGAGGAGCACTGCGAGCAGGCTCTCGGCCTGTGCGTTCCCAGGCGGCTGACACAGTGGGGCGGCGGACAGCAGGTGGCCGAGACGTCCCTGTCGCGCGTGGAGCTCAACCCCGCCCTGCCCGCGGAGACGTTCTCGCTGAGCGCGCCCGGGGGTTACGACGTTGAGACGAAGACGCTCGCGGCGCTCGGCGGGCGGTAGGGGGCGCTCGCGCGTCCGGACGGGGTTGATGGCCCCGGGGAGCGTCCCCACCTTCCCCACCGGGAAGGAGCGCGAGGTCATGGCCCTGGTGGAGAACGTCATCTTCGATGTGGATGGCACGCTGGTGGACTCGGTGGACGAGCATGCCGAGGCCTGGAGACGTGCCTTCCTGGAGTTCGGCCGCGACGTGCCCTTCGCGCACGTGCGCAGCCAGATTGGCAAGGGCGCGGACCAGCTGATGCCCGTCTTCTTCACGGAGGACGAGCTGGAGAAGTTCGGCCAGGAGCTGAGCGACTTCCGCTCCACGCTCTTCCAGCGCGAGTTCATGCCGAAGCTGCGCCCCTTCCCGCGGGTGCGCGAGCTGTTCCAGCGGCTGCGCAAGGACGGGCTGCGCCTCGCGGTGGCCTCCAGCGCGAAGGGGGACGAGCTCGAGTTCTACCTGCGCCTGTGCGGCATCCAGGGGATGCTGGACGGCGAGACGTCGAAGGACGACGCGTCGAAGTCCAAGCCGCACCCGGACATCTTCGAGGCGGCGCTGGAGCGGCTGGGCCGGCCGGATCCGCGCACGGTGGTGGTGATTGGGGACACGCCCTACGACGCGCTGGCGGCGAGCAAGGCGGGAGTGCCCACGGTGGGCGTGCTGTGCGGAGGCTTCCCGGAGGAGGATCTGCGCACGGCGGGCTGCCGCGCCATCTACGAGGACCCGGCGGACCTGCTGGCGCACTACGAGTCCTCGCGAGACACCTGGCCGTGGGCCGCGGACGCGGTGGCCGCCGCCAAGGACGAGGAGCCGCGCTGACGGCTACGCGAAGCCGAGCTCCGTCAGCAGGGGCTCCAGCGCCGCGCCGAGCCCGTAACGGTTGCACACGTCACGCAGCCCGGCGAGGTCCAGGAGCTCCCGATTGCGCTCGAGGAGCTCGAGAACGTCGTTCGTCGACTTTCGCCCTCCCGCGTAGAGCTTCAATGCGATGAGGTAGGGCAGGCTGACGACGCGCAACGGGCTCTCTGGGCTCAGCTCCACCTTGGCTTCGAGGAGGGCTTCCCGGGCCAGCACGGTGCAGTCGCGCGCTCCTGGCCAGGGATTCTGGAAGTTCACGACCTCCACCAGGTCGAAGTCATCTCCTGTGACTCGCAGCACTCCACCGAGAGAATCGCCAGCATCAGGAGGATCGAACGCGACCTCGAACCCCTGTCGGCGGAGATCCTCTTCCACACGACGCATCGTCGGGAACGGATTGATGTTGATCGCCAGGTCGAAATCTTCGGTGTAGCGAGGGCAGAGGTGAACGGCGAGCGCCGCGGCACCAATGACCGCTGATGGGATCTGATGCTGATGCAGGGTCTCGGCAATCCGCTCAGCCACCTGGATGGTGCGCTCTGCCCGATCGATGGTTTTCGAGTCACTCACTTGCGAGTCACATCTCTCAATTGGGGACGACCGGCTGCTACGCCCATGAGACGAGCACGCTCCTTGAGCGAAAGCGCCAGGATGACGCGCTCTCGAGGAGTCATCGCCGCCAGGCGCTCGAACTGACGCCTCCGCGCCGTGTCAGCACTCTTGCTCGGCCTGGCACCGTACAGTCCACGCTGCTCCCGGGGGTCATCAGCGTCCACGCTCATCTCTCCCTGCACACCTGACTCAAGTGTAAACACCCCGGGAGACCTCGTAAACGCGAACGGCGCGAATGTCCATACGGGTCCGCAAGCATATCTACCCGAAATCACAGCGGAATCCGAAGGGCTCCCCCCTGCGCGGGCCCACCTGGAAACGAGCGGAATAATCCCGCCCGCAACCAACTCGCGGGACCCGGGTTCATGGGACCGAGGCCGAACAACGGCCCTCGGAGAGAACCCATGAACCGCACCACGCCCTACCGCCGTCTGCTCACCGCCGCCCTCTGCTTCACCCTCCCGCTGGCCACCGTGGCCTGCAACAACGCCGCGCAGGAGGAGGAGCTCGTCGTCGGCGAGGTCTCGGCCTTCCTGTCCACCTCCGAGGAGTCCGGGGACATCGGCGCCGACGCCGTGGCCGATGCCTCCACCGAGGCGCTCACCTCCATGAGCGCCGAGGACGTGGACACCGCCACCGAGCCCACCACCGACGAGCCCGGCATCTGTGACTTCAGCGCCCGCCGCCAGGAGGTGCTGCAGAAGTACGACGCCAACCAGGATGGCTCGCTCAACCGCACCGAGCTGAAGGCGCTCAAGGACGACCTCGCCGCGCAGACCGGCTCCCCGCGCTTCCTCCGCGCCGGCATGCGCGTCCGCCACTGGGCCTTCTGGCGCGTGCGCTGGGCCTTCGACGAGAACGGTGACAAGGCGCTGTCCACCGAGGAGCGCACCGCCCTCGTCGACGCCATGGAGGCCCGCTGCGAGCGCCTCCGCCAGCAGGCCCTGGAGAAGTACGACACCAACAAGGACGGCACCCTCGATGAGGCCGAGCGCCAGGCCGCCCGCCAGGCCCTCCGCACCGCCTGGGAGCAGAAGCGCCAGGCGCTGCTCGCCGAGTACGACACCAACGGCAACGGCATCCTCGAGCTCACCGAGCGCGCGCAGCTCCGTGAGGACCGCCTCGCCGCCGCGCGCGCCCGCCGTCAGGCCGTGCTCGAGCAGTACGACACCAACAAGGACGGCCGCCTGAGCCCCGAGGAGGCCCTGCCCCTGCGTCAGGAGCTCCAGCGCCGCATCATCGAGGGCCAGGGCGCCCACTGAGCTCAGCACCCCTCGCTCCCTCGCCTGCCCTGGGAGGGAGGCGGCGGGGATGGCCAGACGTACACTGTCCTCCTGGCTGCCCTGATCGCTCGTGCGCACCCTTGCTGGTAATGGCCGACGAAGCTTCTCCAGAGGTCGCACTCACGGAGCCCCCCAAGCGCGGTGCCCTCGACGAGGGGCCCGCGCTGCTCGTCGTCAACAGCAAGTGCCGCATGGGCAAGGAGGCCTTCCCGGCCGCCCGCGCCGCGCTCGCGGCCCGAGGCATCCCCCTGGTGGCCTGCCACCGGCTCTCGCGCCAGAAGCACATGGACCGGGTGCTGCGCGAGGCCCTGGACGCCGGAGTCCGGCGCATCTTCATCGGCGGTGGGGATGGCACGTTGAACGCCGCGGTCCAACGGCTGCTCGGTCGCGACGTGACGCTGGGCGTGCTGCCGCTGGGCACGGGCAATGACTTCGCGCGCTCGCTCGGCATCGCGCCCACGCTCGAGGCCGCCTGCGACGTCATCGCCGCGGGCTACACGGCGCGCGTGGACGTGGGGCTCGCCAACGGACGGCCCTTCCTCAACGCGGTGAGCCTCGGCCTGGCCTCGGCCATCGCCCGGCGGCTCACGCCCCAGCTCAAACGGCGCGCCGGCAAGCTGGCCTACCCCGTGGCCGCCGTCGCCGAGCTCTGGGAGCACCAGCCCTTCCACGTGCGCATGACCACCGACCGCGGCGAGATGGAGCTGGACGTGCTCCAGCTCGTGGTGGGCAACGGGCGCTACCACGGCGCGGGCAACGTGGTGACGCCCGAGTCCCGCCTGGATGACCGCCGGCTGGATGCCTACACCATCGCCGCGCCCTCGGCCGAGTCCGGGCGCGAGGGCACCGGACTGGGCCACGTGCAGGACGTCTCCACCCTGGCGCGCATCGCCCTGTCCCTGCGCCGGGGCGAGCACGTGAGTCACCCGGCCGTCACCTCGGTGCACAGCACGCACCTGTACGTGGATGCGCGGCCCGCGCAGGACATCAACGCGGATGGGGAGATCATCGGCCACACGCCGGTGCGCTTCGAGCTCGCCCCCGCGGCCCTGCGCGTCTACGCGCCCGCGCCCACCCCGCACTGAGCCGGGATTTCGGCGCACGCCGGTTTCACGGGTAGTCTCTCCGTGGGGTGTCATCCCTCCCCGCGGAGAAGCCCGTGCGCCAACGTCCCCTCTTCCCGCTCCTCGTGGCCGCGGCCCTCTCGGTGGCGGCGCTCCTCCTGCTGTGGCTCCGCCCCACGCTGGGCGAGGAGACTTCCGGCACGGCGGCCGTGGGCCCTCGGGCCACCGCTCGCCCCGGCTCCACGGGCACCCCGCCGGCCCGCGCTTCGCCCCGCCCCACGCCGCCGCTCGACATCCCCGCGACGCTGGCCGATGGCAGCTTCGTGGTGCGGGTGAGGGCCTCGGGTGCGCCCGTGCCGGGAGCGAGGGTGCGCGCCTGGTTGAAGGGGCCAGAGGACGACACGGGCCAGCCCTCGTGGCGCCGAGCCGGTGAGGGGACGACAGCGGAGGACGGTACGCTGCGGCTGCCGGCGGCCCCGGGCCTCTACCTCCTCAGCACCCAGGCGGAGGGCCACGCTCCCGCGCGGCGCGAGGTGCCCCGGCACCGGGGCGAGCCCGAGACGGTGGTGGAGCTGTCCCTGCCCCCAGGTGCCTCGCTGCGAGGGCGCACGGTGGCCGAGGGCCGCGGAGAGCCGGTGCCCCTCGCCGAGGTGACGCTGCGCCCCTACACCGAGCCGGGAACCCCCTCGGCCCAGGCCCACGCGCTGCCCGAGGAGGTGGCGGTAGCGACGAGCGATGCGCGGGGGCACTTCGGCTTCACGGGGCTCGCGCCGGGCCGCTACGCGCTGGTGGCGGAGGCGCCGGGCTTCAGCCGCCGGACGATGCGCTTCGTCGCGGTGCCCGCCTCGGGCGAGCTGGAGGTGGGGCTGTGGCCGGCCTCCACGCTGGAGGGCTTCGTGGTGGGCGCGGACGGACAGCCAGCGCGGGACGCGGAGGTGCGGGTGCTGGGCGGGCCCACGGACTTCCGCACCACCACGGGCGCGGGTGGAGGCTTCTCGCTCGAGGTGTCCAGCGGAACGTATTGGGTGGTGGCCCGCAGGGGCGGACAGGTGGGGCGAGCACCGGGCTTCATCATCGTGGGGCCAGGAGAGACGGCGCGCGACATCACGGTGCGGCTCGGGGCCTCCGGGCACCTCGCGGGCACGGTGACGCGCGTGGCGGACGCCGGGCCCGTGGAGGGCGCATGGCTGGTGGCGAGCCCGGCCGGTGCGGGCGGAGAGCTGGGCCGCGCGCGGACGGACGCCTCGGGCCAGTACGCGCTGGAGCTGCCGCCGGGAGACTACGACGTGCGGGTGCTGGCCCCGGGCCACACGGACACCTCGAGCCGGGGGCTGGTGGTGGAGGCGGACCGGTACACCGTGGCGGACTTCCGCCTGGAGGGCACCGCGTCGGTGGAGGGCACGGTGGCGGATGGACAGGGACGGCCGCTGGGCGGCGTGAGCGTGCGCGCGGGCCTGCTGCGTGGCGCCTCGGGCGAGGAGCTCTACACGCGCACTGACGCCGAGGGCGCCTTCCTGCTGGAAGGACTGCCGGTGGGCACGGTGCGGGTCCAGGCGAAGCAGGACGCCTCGGCCGTGTGGACGAGCCGCACCACGCAGCTGGCCTCGGGCGCGCGGGGCCGGGTGGACTTCACGCTCGCGGAGACGGGAATGGTGCGGGGCCGGGTGACGCAGTCCTCGGGCGCGCCGCTGCCCGAGCCCGCCGTGGTGCGCGCGATGGCGAAGGAGGGCTCCGGCGGCCTGGTGGACATGGGCCTCGCCGAGACGGACGCCGAGGGCCACTACCAGCTCGAGCTGCGCGCGGGCGTCTACCAGCTCACCGCCGTGCTGCCGGGAGCCCGCTACACCTACCACCACGTGGATGACCCGGCGGTGACGGTGGAGCCCGGCGCCTCGGTGACGATGGACCTCACGCTGCTGAACGAGCGCGGGCTGCACGGCGTGGTGCTGGAGCCCTCGGGAGCGCCGAGCCCCGGGGCCCTGGTGGTGGCGACGCAGGCGGGCGACTTCCCCTTCTCCATTCCCGTGGACGCGGACGAGCAGGGACGCTTCGGCGTGCCGCCCCACCCCCAGCCCACCACGCTGACGCTGCAGGCGCACAACGCGGGCCGGCTCAGTGTTCCCCTGCCCATCCCGGAGGGCGCGGGCGAGCTGAAGCTCCAGCTCCAACCCGCGGCCACGCTCCGCGGACGCGTGGTGGCGCGCAGTGGCGCCGCGCCGAGCGGCTTCACGCTGCGCCTGCTGAACGCGGACGGCTCGGTGCCGGCGTGGGCCCGAGACACGCAGCGCACGTTCCCCGGGAGCGAGTTCCTGCTCACCGACGCCCCGGGACAGCCGCTGAAGGTGAGCGTGCGCACCACGGACGGGCGCACGGGCGAGGCACAGGTGACGCTCTCGCCGGGACAGCGCGCGGAGGTGGAGGTGCCGCTGACGGGCGGCGCGGCCTCCATCTCGGGGCGCGTGGTGTGGAGCCCCTCGGGCGCACCGGCTTCGGGCGTGGGCCTCTACCTGGACCGGGCACCGGGCTCGAAGGCCGATGCGTACTCGGGACCCGACGGCCGCTTCCGCCTGGAGGACGTGACGCCCGGGGCGAACACCGTGCAGATGCTCGCGCCGGAGGGGAGGGCGGAGACGCGCACCGTGACGGTGGCCGCGAGCGAGGCGGTGGACGTCGGCGACGTGCAGGTGACGGCGCGCAAGGCGAACGCGGGCAGCGTGGGCGCGGGCTTCAGCGACAACCAGGGGCAGGTGTCCATCGCGTGGCTGACGCCGGAGGGCCCCGCGGCCCGGGGAGGCGTGCGCGTGGGGGACCGGCTGCTGTCCGTGGATGGGCAGGTGGTGCGCAACCGTACGGAGGCGGAGCGCCGCACCCAGGGCGCGCCCGGCACACCGGTGCAGGTGACGGTGCGGCGCGAAGGCGGCGTGGAGCAGACGCTGCTGTTGACCCGGGCGGATTGAGCCCTGGGAAACATGTGCTGACCACGCGTCAATCTCCCCTCACCCTCCGGGAGAGGGAATATTCAGGAACTCCAGGGCCGTCTCCCGGAAGCGCGGGGCCATCGGACCGAAAACAGGGACATGTCCCGCGTTCGGCACCACCCACAGTGCCGCTCGCGGGATGGCCGTGTACATCTCCACCGCCAGGTCCACCGGATACAGCGGATCCCTGTCCCCATGCACGATGAGCGTCCGGGCGGAGATCGTCGACAGGTACGGCGGCGTGAAGTTCATGTCGTCATGGCTGTCCTTGAGCGCCCGCATCTGCGCGTACAGCGCGCGGATCTGCTCATCGCCGTGGACGTGCTTCTGCCGCAGCAGCGTCCACTCCCCATCGCTCAAGGTATCGGCGGTGCTCCGCGCCATGAGCGCCCGGGCCTGCGGGGGAAAGTACGGAGTCGCGCTCACGAGCACCATCGCGTCGACGCGTGACGGCTGAGCGGTCGCCACATGCAGCAGCGTCTTGGCCCCCATGCTCATCCCGATGGCCTTGAAGCGCTCGATGCCGAGGCGATCCATCAACGCGAGTACATCCCCCGCCACCTGGCGGAAGGTGAGCGTCCCGGAGGGATTCGTCGAGCGTCCGTGGCCGCGCAGGTCCGGCACGAGGGTCCGGTACCCCTCGAGCGGCGCATCGAACACGTAGCGCCAGTCACTGCCCGCGCCCGTGCCGCCGTGCAGCAACACCAGCGGCTCGCCCTCACCGCGAATCTCACAGTGCATCTCGATACCGTTGAGCTCGAACGTCCGCGCCTCGTGCATGCGTGCTCCTCGATTGCAGTGCCAGGAATCGAACACCTGGCCAGACCATCTCATTCCAAACACATATCATCCATCCCACGGCGTCAAATCATGTCAGACTCCGCCCCGAGAATCATCGCCAGACATTCCCTCGGGGTGCTCCATGGCGAAGGCGCAGACGAGGAGATCCTCCAGCCCTCGGGGGCCATCAAGCTCGTCAATCCGCAGGCCGGCCTCGCCTTCGAGCTGTCGGGCCCGGATGCCCAGGCCGTCACCCAGCCGCCCGCGCCGCGCTTCGACAGCAAGCGGGCCGCGGCGGAGATGGGCGAGCTGTACTGGATGGCGCTCGCCCGCGACGTGCCCTTCTCCAGCTACGCCTCCGAGGCGGCCATCGCCAACAGCATCATCGAGCGCGCCATCCGCTCGCTCTCCACCGAGCTCCCCTTGTTCGGCGGCACGCCCACCGTCACCGCGCAGAACCTCTTCCGCGGCATCTTCCCCGGCGAGCAGGTGGGGCCCTACGTCTCCCAGTTCCTCTGCAAGGGCAACAGCGACCCGCGCAAGCCGGACGGCCAGGGGCGCGACGCCGACGAGGGCTTCATCACCTACGGCGCCCAGGTCATCGACCAGCGGCAGTGGACGGTGAAGGGCTTCCCTCAGGTGGGGGCCACCGCCGACTACCTCACCCGCTTCACCGAGGACTGGCTGCCGGTGCAGAACGGCCGGGATGACCGGGGCAAGGACCAGTTCGACACCACGGGCCGCCGCTTCATCCGCGACCTGCGCGACGGGGCCAACTTCGTCCACTTCGACCAGGTGGTGAACGCGTACCTCAACACCGCCTTCCTGCTGCTCTCCGAGCCCCTGGGCAACCAGCTCGCGGGCATGGGCGCCAGCCGGCCCCAGGTGGACAAGGAGTTCCCCTGCGACCAGGGCAACCCCTATGACCCGCCGGGCACCGCGGGGGACTCGCGCACCCAGGTGGGCTTCGCCACCTTCGGGCCCATCCACCTGCTGCAGCTGCTCATCGAGGTGTCCGGGCGGGCCGGGCGCGCCGTGTGGTGGCAGAAGTGGGGCGTGCACCGGCGGCTGCGCCCCGAGGAGTACGGCGGGCGCGTCGACAACCACCTGTCCGGCCGGCGCACCTACCCGCTGGACACCTCCCTCCTCAACTCGCTGTCCACCGGCGTGCTCAGCCCGTACTTCTCCGAGCGCTGGGGCTCCTTCCTCCTCCCGCAGGCCTACCCCGAGGGCGCTCCGCTCCACCCGGCCTACGGCGCGGGCCACGCCACCCTCTCCGGCGCGTGCGCCACCCTCCTCAAGGCGTACTTCGATGACACCGCGCCCATCGAGAACCCGCTCATGGCCAACGCGGATGGCACCGCCCTGGTGGCCTACACGGGGGCCGACGCCGCGCAGATGACGGTGGGCGGCGAGCTCAACAAGCTGGCCGGCAACATCGCCCTCTTCCGCAACGCCGCGGGCGTGCACTGGCGCACCGACTCCTGCGAGTCCCTCCTGCTCGGAGAGCGCGTGGCGCTCGGGCTCCTGCAGGAGATGAGCTTCACCTTCAACGAGGGCGACGCCTTCTTCCAGCTCACCCGGTTCGACGGCACCCGCGTCCGCGTCTTCGATGGGCGGGTGGAGCCCTTCTGACGCAGACGCATGGGGCGCCCCCCGTCTCGGCGACGGGGGCGCCGGCCCGGCGCGGACGCCTCAGATGCAGCCCTGGTTCGACAGCCAGGTCACGCCCCGGTTCTTCTCGTTCGTGCCGTTGGTGCCGCCGTAGTCCACGTTCTGGAAGGACAGGGCCACGGAGCTCCCCGTGGACTGGTTGCGCAGCTCCATCGTCATGGTGTTGGGGATGAGCGCGGTGGAGTTCGGGTAGTTCGCGCCGATGTAGTAGCGGATCCGCCCGCTCGGCAGGCTCCCGCACTTGGCCGCCTTGTTCTCGAGCGTCACCCAGTTGCCCCGGTTGAAGTTCGCATCCTGGGGCACCAGGTTCGCCCGGCCTCCCCAGCCCCCGAGCTGCGAGCCAATCATGTGGCCGCCGTCATAGTCGTTGCTGGGGTTCTCCGCGTCGCCCCACTGCCCCACGCTCAACTGGCACGAGTCGATGCGCGCCGCGGCGGTGATGGGCGGCAGGTACTTGTACGCCCGGCTCGGCCGGCCCGAGCCGTCGATGAGGTAGTACTCGCCATCGAAGTTGTGCCAGATGTTCCGGTCCGCCGTCGGGAAGTACTTCGGACAGTCGCTGATCGCCATCTCGGTGACCCGCGGGCGGACCACGTACCCGATGCCGTAGGGCTTCAGCGCCTCGCGGATCTCCTCCTCCGTGTGGCTCTGGAAGAACGCCATGAGCCCGTCCGGGCCTCCGAAGTCCTGCTCCATCTGGCTGGCGACCCCGTCGCCCCCCAGGTCCGTCGTCGAGACTCCACAACCGCCAAGCAACAGGCCAGACACCACCGCGAGCGAGAGCGTGTTCAGGGGGCGCATTCTTCCGGGTCCTTCCTCTGGGGGGGGTTCGTTGCGGCCTCTCGACTATCGAGAAAATGAGAGCCGGATTGCAACGATTGCGGGAAAGATGTGCCAGAAACTGATTATGCAAAAATCACACCGAATCTCCATTCCCGGAAGAATGCGTCCCCCGCGGCGGCCCCGGCGCATGCGAGCTTCCCATCACACGGGAGGAGCAGCCGGAGGGGGGGAGCAGATGACGATGCAGTGACGCCCTTGTGCTGGTGTCGGGAGGAACCCGTCCGGACGCAACCGCTGCTTGCCCCCCGGCAAAGGAATGGTGCTCCCATGAAGATCAACGACGCCCCCCGCACGCCCACGCTTCGCCCCCAGACGCCGGAGGCGCCCGCGCCCACCGCGCCGCCGGCTTCCCCCACGACGGCCACGGGCTCGCCTCAGCAGGTGCGCAATACCGACGCCTTCGTCGCCGCCTCCACCACCCCGGCGGCCCGGCTCCTGGCCGCCGCGCCTCCGGCCCAGTGGACGCCGGCCCCCACCCTGGACAACGTGCGCCGCGGGGGCGGACAGGTCCTCCTGGGGCCCGGCATGGAGGGGGAGTCGGTGCGAGACCTGCAGCGCCTTCTGGGCCTGCCCGCGGCCGAGCAGGATGGGAAGTTCGGTGAGGCGACGCGCGCGGCCGTGCGGACCTTCCAGCAGTCCACCGGCCTCAAGCCGCCGCCGGGCCAGGACGGTTACGTGGGGCCCACCACCCTCCAGGTGCTGGAGAAGGCCGCGGCCAGCGGCGCCGTGGGCGGCGGGGTGGACCTGAACGCGCAGCTGCGCAGCCCGGACTCGCTCATCTCCCGCGCCATCGGCCACGCCGAGGGCAACCGGGCGCTCGATGGCAGCCCCACCCAGGCCTATTACGGCCACACCGACCCCGGCAACGGCGTCCACAACCAGGGCACCTTCTCCTACCAGCACGGCGCCTCCTCTCCGCAGGAGGCGGATCAGAAGCAGCTCGCGCGCTTCCGCGAGCAACTCCCCAGCTTCGAGTCCGCCGCGCGCGCCGCGGGGCTCGACCCGAGCAATCCGCTGCTCGCCGCCGCCTACTTCGACACCTTCACCCAGGCGCCCCTGGCCGCCAACGGCCCCGGCGGCTTCCTGGATCAGCTGCCCGAGCTGGCGCGCAAGGGCGTGACGCCGGAGAACATCGTCGAGGTGCGGGTCCAGTCCTACTATGACCCGGCCACCGGCCAGCTGGATGCGCCCGGCTTCGGCAACGACGTGGACCGGCTGCGCGCCGACCAGCTCCGCCGCACCGAGGCGCTCGCCGCCGTCGTCAGCCGGGAGGCCCCGGGCAACACCTCCCGCCCGCCCCCCACCACCCAGGGCCCGGCCCCCACCCCCGCGACCCCAGGCACCACCCAGTGGAAGCCGGCGCCGTCACTCACCGACGTGGCCAACGGCCAGGGCGTGCTGAGGCAGGGCATGCAGGGCGAGAGCGTGGCGGAGCTGCAGCGGATGCTCGGCGTGGAGGCGGACGGCAAGTTCGGCCAGCAGACGGCGGAGGCCGTGTCGAACTTCCAGCGGACCCGGGGCCTCGTGCCACCTCCGGGCATGGAGGGACAGGTGGGCGCCACCACGCTGGCGACGCTGAAGAAGGCGGCCACCGCCGGTCCGGTGACGGGCAACGTCAACCCCAACCACCCCATCCTCCAGCGGCTGGCCACGGGCCCGCTCAGCAATGGCGCCACCAGCTCCTGCGTGGCGACGACGCTCGAGAACATGGACGCGCTGGGCGTGCCCAACTTCCCGGGTGGCACCGCGGCGGACCCCAACAACCCGCGCGGCGCCATGGTGCGAATGATGCGGGAGGCCGGCTGGGTGTCCGTCCCGCTGCCCGGCTCGCGGCAGGAGACCATCCACAGCCCGGCGTTCGGCACCGTCCAGGCCCACGTCATCCCGGCCGACGCGTACGAGCGGATGGCGCAGGCGGGGCAGATTCCGAGCGGCGCCCTCATCTTCCAGACGCGGCACGGCTGGGACTACAACGACGGCCCGTATGGCAACGACATGGGCATCGTGCGCGACGGCGGCCGGGTGACGCACAACTACGAGCCGATGCCCCCCATCATCTACGGCGACGCCAAGGACGTGGTGCTGCTGGTGCCTCCGGGTGCCCTCCAGTAGCACCCTTCAACGGCCCTCCTCCGCCGCTCCTCCTGGGGCGGGGAGGGCCGGTGGAGGGGTCCGAGACCCCGTCCGGACCCCCGTGGGGCTCAGACCTTGTCGAGCGCCATCGACAACACCTGGGCCGTGAAGTTCACCAGGGGGATGATGCGCTGATAGTTCATGCGCGTGGGCCCGATGACGCCCACCGTGCCGAGCACCTGCTCGCGGCTGCCGTAGGGGCTCGCGATGACCGTCACGTCACCGGCCGAGGAGAACTCGCTCTCGGTGCCGATGAAGATCTGCATCTCCCGCGCGCGCTGCACCCGGTCCAGCAGCGACAGCAGCTTGTGCTTCTCCCCGAGCGCCTTGAAGAGCGCGCGCATGCGCTCCACGTCGGCGAACTCGGGCTGCTCCAGGAACGAGCCGGTGCCCTCGATGAGCACGCGCTCGCCCGTCTGCAGGTCCGTGGCGGCCGCGCCCAGCTTGAGCGCCTTGGACGTCAGCGCGTTGTAGAGCGCCTGCTCCTGGTCCAGCTCGGTGCGGATGCGCTCGCGCGCCTCCTCCAGCGTCACCTCGTGGAGCAGCTCGGAGAGGTAGTTGCTCGCCTTGAGCAGCTCGTCCGAGGTGATGGGGAAGTCCACCACCAGCAGCTTGTTGTGCACCTGGCCGTTCTGCCCCACCAGGATGGCGAGCACCCGGTCCTCGCGCAGCCGGACGAATTCAATCCGCTGGAAGATGGCCACGTCCGGGCGCGGGGTGACGACGACTCCCGCGTGCCGGGTGAGCGAGTGCAACAGGCGCGAGGCCTCGGACAGCAGCTCCTCCATGCCCGACTCGTGCGCCAGCCCGGCGTGGATGAGCTCGCGGTCTCTCGGCGCGGGATCCTTCAGCCGCACCATCGTGTCCACGTAGAAGCGGTAGCCCCGATCCGTGGGAACGCGGCCCGCGGAGGTATGGGGCTTCTCGAGGAAGCCGAGCTCCTCCAGGTCCGCGAGCACGTTGCGCAGCGTGGCGGAAGAGACGTCGAACTCCGCGCGGCGCGCCAGGTGCTGACTGCCAACCGGGCCGCCGGTGGAGATGTATTCCTGAACGACAGCGCGGAGGACTTCCTTCTCGCGCTCTCCCAGTAGCTCCTCGGACATCCTTGTCTCACACTCCCCAACGACGACGCTGCACCCGGACTGGGTGAAGACGTCGAGAATGCCCTGAAACATTAAGAAGGTGGAGGGCACGGTTCAATCCCCCGCCCTCCCGGCGGCAGAGCGGGCAGCCCCCGCGAGCCCATACCTGTCCCCACACGGCTCAGGGCCGCCGGGCGCGGCAGGCACGGTCCAACTCATTCATAAGGCCGGGCTCCAGGGCGCGCGTCGTCCGGGGGGACAGTGTCCGGAAGTGTCGGCACCGCTCCTCGGGGTCCTTCTCCTGGCGGAAGTAGCGGGCCATGACGGCGGCGGCCTCGTCCACGCGGCCCTGCTTCAGGTGGAGGCGCTGCAGCGCGAGGTATGGCTCCACGGGCACGGGGTTCTCCTGAATCTGGCGCTCCAGCTCCTGGAGGGCGGCGGCGTCCCGGCCCTGGCGCTCCAGCTCCACCGCGCCCTCCAGGCGGGGCGAGCCGGCGCAGGCGGCCCGGAGCTCCCCCAGCTGCCGCGCGAAGCGGGCGCCGATGCGCTCGTAGGGGTCGAGGTCCACGGCCTTGAAGATCTGACAGCGCTCGGAGCGGGGCTCGTTGCCGGTGGCGTCCCAGACGGCGTCGTACACCTGGGCGGCCTCGCGCACGCGCCCGGCGGCGGCGAGCCTGTCGGCGAACTGGATGTCCTCGAGGGCGACCTCGCGGCCCTCGTAGGGGCGGACCGAGAGGTGGGTGCGGTACTCGCGCACGGCCTCGTCCACCTGGCCCTGGGTGAGCAGCAGCCCGGCCAGGTCCTTGTGGGCCTCGGGGTGCTTGGGGGCCAGGGCCAGGGTGCGGCGCAGCAGTTGGATGCGGGTGTCCGGGTCGCGCGTGAGGACGCTGAGCCCGTAGTAGGGCCGGGCATCCGGGACGCCCAGGTCCACCAGCTGCTGGTAGAGCTCGAGCGCGCGCTGGCGGAGACGGGTGCGCTCGGGAGAGCCCTCGGGCTGGCGGAAGGCCTGGTTCCAGACGGCATCCGCGAGCGCGAGCTGCGCGTCGAGCTGGCGCGGGTCCTCGCGCACGACGGCTTCCAACTGGCGCACGGCCTTGTCGCACGTGGCGTCGTCGAAGGCCTCGGCCTGGCAGCCCTCCTGGTGGAGCCGCAGCGCCGCCCGGGCCGCCGGAGAGACGGGGGCGGGCACGTAGCGGGGAGGCGCGACGGCGGAGAAGCGGCCCGGAGCCGGAGCGGGGGCCGGAGTGGGAGGCCGCTGGGCCCACGCCGCGGACGCGGACGCCAGGAACACGCAACAGGCGAAGAGGGGCAAGCGAGGGGAAGCCATGGGCACGATTCCTTTCCGGGCCTCAGCGCTGGACATGGACGTGGTCGGCGGACGGGCTGTCGCACGCGAGGAAGAGGGTGGCGCCGCGCTCGGTGAAGGAGTCGCGCTCGCCGACGACGGTGTCTCCGGCGGCCTCGACGATGCACATCAACTGCTGAGGCGTCTTGCCGGGGATGGACATGCGGCGCGGGTCGATGTCCAACGCGCTGCCGCGGGTGTGGCGGCTGTTGAGGGTGGCCGAGCCGGCGGCGCGGTTGCGCTGCGGGTTGCGGAAGGCGCTGCTGACGAAGTCCTCCAGCTTCACCTGCGTCTCGCGGTTGTTGGCGCGCGTGTCGGCGATGCCATTGGCCCCGGCGAGGATGGAGCCGGCGCACCGTCCACCCACGCGGGGGCCCGAGCAGACATCATCCCCCTGGGGGTCCGTGTCCCCGAGCGCGCCCACGGTGAGGATGGGCGCTCCGGGCGACACCACCACCGTCGCCGATGTCAGGCCGCGCGTGCCCACCGGCTTCTCCTGCACGTCGTTCTGCAAGAGGGCCCGGACGCGCTCGTCCATCTGGTCCAACAGGCGCGAGAGCCCGCCCGCCTCCGCCTCGGCGATGACGGTGTAGTTGCCGGTGTTGAGCACGGGGCGGCCCGGAATGGAGATGAGGGCGCGGCCCGGCTGGAAGCGCGTGCCGAAGTCCACGTACTCCTGGCGCAGCACATCGTCCTCCTCCTGGCGGAGGAAGGTGGTGGGGGGCAGACGGACCTCGAGCGTCTCCCCGCCCTCCAGGGGCAGCGAGGCCACCAGCTCGTACTCCAGCGGCGGGTTGGGCTCGCGGTTGCCCCGGGTGCCCACGCGCGAGCTGGCGCGGAAGACGGCCTCGGTCCCCTCCTTCTCGGCCGGAGTGGCGGGCCCGGTGTGAGGCCCCACCGGCTGGAGGCTCCATTGGATGCGCGACTCCAGCTCCCCGGCGTTGCGCACCCGGCCGCGCGCGGTGATGGGCTCGCCCGTGACGAAGGAGGTGCCCGAGGCCTCCGCGCCCTCGCCTTCCACGGAGACGTCGAGCACCTCCAGGACGATCTCCCTCCCCTCCCGCCGGGTGGAGTCCTGGCCCAGGGGCGCGGGCTCTCCGGAGCCTCCCGTGCCTTCCTCGCCTGGACGCTTGGAGCACGTACAACCCGCCAGCATCAGGGTGACGCAGGCGAACCACGCCCGCCAGCCCGTCCGGGTTCCACTCACGGTGTCTCCTCCCCGCGCCACCGTAGGGAGCCACTGCGAACGCCTCCATCGCCCCCCGGCGCGGGTGTCGCGGAACAGACTCGCCCGGCGGCGGATGTGAGGCAGGCAGCCGAGCACTGCCCCGCAGGGTAGGCCGAGGAATTACATCGCCGGGCCCGGAGCGCGGCGTTAAAAGCGCGGCGCCTTGTCCTCCGCCACCTCCTCGATTCCGGCCGCGGCGCTGCCCGCGGAGTCCACGCCCGCGGATCCCAACCGCGGGATGCTGCTGTTCTGCCTCTTCGCGCTCTATGTGGTGTGGGGCTCGACGTACCTGGCCATCCGCTGGGCGCTGCAGGGGGGCTTTCCACCCTTCCTCATGGCGGGCCTGCGCTTCTCGCTGGCGGGCCTCATCCTCTACACGGTGCTGCGGGTGCGCGGGTACGCCAACCCCTCGGCGCGCGAGTGGGGCGCGGGGGCCCTCATCGGCACGCTGCTGCTGGTGATGGGCAATGGCGGCGTGGTGTTCGCGCAGCAGTACGTGCCCTCGGGCGTGGCTGCGCTCGTGGTGGGCAGCGTGCCCCTGTGGGCGGCGCTCTTCGGCGGACTCTTCGGCCAGTGGCCGGGGCGCGCCGAGCGCTGGGGCCTGGCCATCGGCTTCTGCGGCCTCATCCTGCTCAACCTTGGCAGCGACATGAGCGGCAACGTGTGGGCGGCCTTCGCGCTGCTGGTGGGCCCCATCACGTGGGCCTTCGGCTCCATCTGGTCGCGCAAGTTGCCCATGGCGCAAGGGCTCATGTCCACCGCCACGCAGATGCTCACCGGCGGCGCCCTCTTCCTGCTCATCAGCTTCCTGCTCGGCGAGCGCCTCACCGCCCTGCCCTCGCCCCGCGCCCTCGGCGCCTACTTCTACCTGGTCTTCTTCGGCTCGCTGGTGGCCTTCAGCGCCTACGGCTACCTGCTGCGCAACGCGCGGCCGGCGCTCGCCACCAGCTACGCCTACGTCAACCCGATGGTGGCGGTGCTGCTGGGCACCTTCCTCGCGGGCGAGTCGCTGAGCACCTGGGGCATGCTGGCCATGGGCGCCATCCTCGGCTCGGTGGTGCTGCTCACCCGCGCGAAGCGCTGAAAACCCCGCCCGGACGGGCCCGGCCTCGAGCCCGAGTGTCATCACCTGGACGTGGCACCCCCGCGCACTGATGGGGCGCGGGCGGAGTGTCACGCCGTGCGCAGGTACCTCTTTCCTCTGGAGGGGCGCGTTCCTAGTGTCCGCGACGCCTTGGGACAACCACCCGGCGGAAAAGGACAGCGCCCCCTATGACGAACAAGACGGCGAAGGACGTGCTCTCGTACGCGAAGGAGCACGGCACGCAGATGGTGAGCCTGCGCTTCATCGACTTCATCGGCCGCTGGCGCCACTTCGCGGTGCCGCTGCACGAGCTCACCGAGGGCATCTTCGAGGAGGGCCTGGGCTTCGACGGCTCGTCCATCAAGGGGTGGTTGGAGATCCACAACTCGGACATGCTGGTGGTGCCGGATCCGAACACGGCGGTGATGGACCCCTTCACGCAGACGCCCACGCTGGTGCTGCTGTGCAACGTGAGCGATCCCATCACCAAGGAGCAGTACATGAGGGATCCGCGCAACATCGCGTCACGCGCGGAGAAGTACCTCAAGAGCACGGGCCTGGCGGACACGGCGTTCTTCGGGCCGGAGGCCGAGTTCTTCATCTTCGACGGGGTGCGCTACAGCACGGAGCCGCACCACATGTTCTTCGAGGTGGACTCCATCGAGGGGGCGTGGAACTCGGGCCGGGAGGAGCCGGGCGGCAACCTGGGTTACAAGCCGGGCTTCAAGGACGGCTACAACGCGCTGATGCCCACGGACGCGCACAACGACATGCGCGACGAGATGTGCCGGATTCTGGGGGAGGTGGGAATCACGGTGGAGCGCCAGCACCACGAGGTGGCGACGGCGGGCCAATCGGAGATCGACTTCCGCTTCGACACGCTGGTGAAGACGGCGGACAACCTGATGTGGTTCAAGTACGTGCTGAAGAACGTGGCGGCGCGGCACGGCAAGACGGTGACGTTCATGCCCAAGCCGCTGTACGGGGACAACGGCAGCGGCATGCACACGCACCAGTCCTTGTGGAAGGGGGGCAAGCCGCTGTTCGCGGGCGAGGGCTACGCGGGCATGAGCGAGATGGCGCTGCACTACATTGGCGGCATCCTGAAGCACGCGCGGGCGCTGGCGGCCATCTGCAACCCGACGAACAACTCGTACAAGCGGCTGGTGCCGGGGTACGAGGCGCCGGTGAACCTGGCGTACTCGAGCCGCAACCGCAGCGCGTCCATCCGGATTCCGATGTTCAGCGCGAGCCCGAAGGCGAAGCGGCTGGAGTTCCGCTCGCCGGATCCGAGCTGCAATCCGTACCTGGCGTTCGCGGCGCAGCTGATGGCGGGGCTGGACGGCATCGAGAACAAGATCGACCCGGGCGAGCCGCTGGACAAGGACATCTACGGGCTGTCGCCGGAGGAGCTCAAGGACGTGCCGAAGATGCCGGGCTCGCTGGAGGAGGCGCTGGACTGCCTGAAGAAGGACCACAAGTTCCTGCTGAAGGGGGACGTGTTCAGCGAGGACTCGCTCAACAGCTGGATCGAGCAGAAGCAGAAGGAGGTGGACGCCATCCGCCTGCGTCCGCACCCGATGGAGTACCAGCTCTACTTCGACATCTGAGCCAGAAGGCCCGCGAGCCAGAAGGCCCGCGAGCCAGAAGGCCCAGTGCCCCACGGAGCCCACTTCCCCTCTCCCCTCGGGAGAGGGACGGGGTGAGGGTATCGGGTCCCCCTGATTGCACACGAAGCGCATCCCGGGGAAACATGGGGTCACCCCATCGCCCCCCATGTCATTCCCACGCGAGTCCACCGTATTGAAGACCGGGCCGCTCACCACACCGGATGGCCGTTACATCGTGGTGGATGGGCAGCTCTGGAGGCGCTCCAACCCGACGCTCGGGCAGAAACAGCGGGCGCTGCTGGTGGAGGCACTGATGCACGCGAGGCGGGACGTGGGCCAGGCGCTGCGGGCGCATGACGCGGAGGCGGAAGCCGAGGCCCGCGCACGGGTGCACCGGGCGAAGGTGGCGCTCGGGGAGCGGGGGCCGCCGTGGTGGACGGATGGCACCCCGGACTTCAACCGCCGCCGCGTGGAGCACACGCCCTATGCCGAGTGGTTCCGCGCCCAGCGCGGACGTTGAAGCCGAATGCCGTGGCCCACGGCGGGCGCGCGGCCCGGGCCGCCCATGACTCACAGCGAGCAGGGTGTGGCGGTCTGCACGTTGCCGCTGGTGCGCAGGCGCGGGTCGAGCTGCGGCCGCGTGCAGTTCGCCGGGTAGTCCGTCTGGTAGTACACCCAGGTGGGCATGGGCTCGCAGGCGGAGGTTCCATCCAGCGTGTTGTCGCGGAACTCGTTCTGATACGAGCGGCACTCGGTGGCCAGGGTGCAGTCGGTCCGCTGGGCCGAGTCGCAGAACCATTCCGAGTACCCATGGCTGCCAGCCCGGGTGATGCGGTTCTCGTTGATGATGTTGAAGTTGGAGTAGTCACGCACGCGGATGCCGTCTCCCGACACGTTCTCGAAGACGTTGCGCTGGATGGAGTTGCGATCCGACTTGTGCGCGACGTAGAGGGCGTGGAGCAGGCCCGGGCTTGTCGCGTTGGTGATGTTGTAGAAGTGGTTGTTCTCGATGACGTTGTCGTCCGAGTTCACCAGCCGCACGGCCGCCGTGCTGGGCGCATGGCTCGTGGCGCCCGCCCAGCCATTGCCGATCCGCTCGAAGTAGCAGCCGTAGATGCGGTTGCCGCCGTTGTAGCCCGCGAGGTTGTCGCGCTGGCCGTTGAAGCTGATGGCGGTGTTGTAGCGCTGGACGCGGAGGTACCAGAAGTGCAGCTTCGACTGGACGCCGGAGGAATTGCCGAGCGTGAACCACGTGCCCTGCGTGCAGGCGCCGCTCGCCGAGGAGCACCCATCGAAGACGGGACGCACGGCGCTGGTCCCATCGGCCGGCATGAACTTGATTTCATGGCCCGACACGTAGCTCCAGGCCACGGTCTGCCCGTAGTAGGTGCCTGTCCCGATGCGCACCTCGGTGGGGCAGGTTGGGGCCGCGGTCCGGAGGATGTCCTGGACCCGGCTCAGGGTGAGCACGGGGCTGCTCGACGCGCGCCCGGAGTTGGCGTCATTGCCGCTGGTGGACATGTAGACGCGGAAGGGCCCGGCCCCACTGTTGGCGCTACAGGCCGTGGGATCCGCCAGCGTCGTCAGCGGCTCCTGCGCCAGGCGCACCTCCTCCACGACGTCAGCGGCGCCACCACAGGCGAGCGCCAGGGCCACGGGCAGCATCAGCCAGGGACGGCGCGAAGGAGTCTCATGAGAGGGCATGCGGAGTTCCAGGGAAGTGTGTTGGGAACGCCAACATACACTCCGAGGGGGGAGGTGCGGTTGCCGCTGAGCACGGCTCGTTCATCACTGCCGGAGCAAGCTGGCATACTCCCCAGCGGGCCCGACTCGAGCCTGCCCCTCTCGATTGATGGAAGGACGTGACGATGCGCTTGCGAACCTGGAGCGCGCTCCTGGTGCTGCTCACCGCCTGCGCGAGCGCGCCCGCCCCGCGGTCGATGGCACGGCCCCACACCTTCGCGCCGGCTCCCACTTCCAGCCCGCGCATCC